>CAYYCF010000266.1:0-3760 GCA_964470235.1 uncultured Anaerolineales bacterium
CGCCGTTGGCCGTATCAATTGAAGTGAACGACGGGTCGCGCAAATTGAGAACGCGTCCGTCGTTGTTCATCGAGCCGGTATAGATCAAGTCGGCGGCGATGTCGCTCACGGTGGTGTCGTCGGTGCGCTCCAGCAAAAAGAAACCGCCAGCGGCGATGGCGCCGCTCAGGTTGATCACAGTGTCATCGGGCAGAATGCCGTCGTCAATGGTCAATGTCCAGCCGGAAAGATCGATTGCGACTCCCGTAGCGTTGTACAACTCGATCCACTCGTCGTTGGAGTCCGCGCTTGAACCCATCCACATCACTTCGTTGATCACAATGGCGCGCGCGGGAAAGGTGGTGGCGGTGGCCGTAGGCGTGGAAGTCTGAGTGGCGGTAGCGGTTGCAGTCGGCGTATGGGTGGTGGTGGAAGTGGCCGAGGCCGTCGAGGTGGCGGTAGGATAGCTGATGGAGTTGGGTTGTTTGGGTGTGCCGTTGATCGAGTTGCTGTCGGCGTCGAGTCCGTTGCGGTGGATGCCGTCGTTGGTTGCCCAGTTACTGTCGCTGTCGGGCGCGGTGGCGTTGACGCGCTCCATCGAGGCCCGAAGTGTGGCATCCCCTGCTGGCCACGCGCCGCCGTCGCCGTTGGCGGTGTCGATCACGGCAAGCGAGGGGTTGTGCAAGGTGATAGTGCCGCCGCTATTATTGAGTGCACCAGTGTAAATGAGATCGGCGGGGATGTCGCTGACGGTGGTCTCGTCGGTGCGTTCGAGTAAGTAGAAACCGTTGGCCGGGATGACACCTGTGAGGTTGATTGGCGTCCCAGCGTCAATGGTGAGAGTCCAACTGGCGAGATTGATAGGGAAGCCAGTGGTGTTGTAGAGTTCGATCCACTCGTCGTTTGCACTGGCGTTCGTTCCCATCCACATGACTTCGTTGATCACGACAGCACCGGCGGTGGGAGAGGTAGCGGTGAGTGTGGGCGTATAGGTGTTTGTGGGCGTGGAAGTAGCAGTTGGCGTGTTTGAAGCGGTGGGCGTATCCGTCGCGGTGGATGTTTGAGAGGCAGTGGGCGATGCCGTGGCGGTTGCCGTCGGGGTGTCGGACGCTGCGGGTGTGTTGCTGGGCGTCAGTGTCGCGGTGGCGGTGGAAGTGGCTGTGTTCGTCGGGGTGGGCGTATTCGGCGGTTCGATCGCGCTCGACGAGTTCTGCGGATCGGATGTCGTGCGGGTAGCGAAGTCGTTCGCGTTGTTATCTGTATCTTCGCCATTGCCGGCCGTTGGATCCGACGCGCCAGGTTTGCGCTCGATGCTGCCGTTGGCGGCGGGGTTCGCTATGGCCGTGCCTTCGCCGAATATAGATGATCCCATCCCAACTTTGTCTACCAGAACATTTTTTGCTTGATCGGCATAGAGAAGCACTGTATTGTCGGCCGCGATTCGCTCGGTGGTGTTCGAGTACGTCTCGTCCGCCGAGATGCCGCCGTCAAAACCGGTAGGTGGCGTGATTAAGAAAAAGCCGCGCGCGGGGATGGATACTGCGCTGAACGACGCGACCAGGTTATATTCATTTCCGGTTTCACCGGATGATTTTTTGGTGAGCTTCCAGCCTGAAATGGAAATGGCGCTGTTGGTGGGATTATAGAGTTCAACAAACTCGTCGTCGGTCGTGCCGCCCGCCGTCTGCACTTCGCTGATGACAATGTGATTGGCAGACGCGGCCTGCGCCGGAATATCAACTGTCGCCCCAAACACGCAAAGCGCGACCGACGCGGCGGCGCACAGCGCGAAGGCCAAACGGGGCGCAAGTTTTCGGCGGGCGAACTGACGCAAGCCAACTCTCCTGGGAGGAATGGAATCCGGACATTGCCGATAGCTGCCAGTATATGAAAAATGGACATGCAGAGTAAATAGACAAGCGAAACTTTTTTATAGACAATTGTACTGTGCCAGAACCGGAAGAACACCTTCACTTCGCATTTCGCCGTTACTCTGGTAGAATGCACCCGCTGTACCCACAATCGGGGCGTTGTACCCTTCGCCCGAAATCTCTCAACGAGTCTATTTGTCAACGTAGCCTAGCCCCTTGCGGGCGGCGAACTACGCGGCAAATAGCGCAAGCACGAAAGGGCTTGAACCCATGAAAGTCTTATTGCTTAAGGACGTATATAAACTCGGCCACGCCGGAGACGTGAAGAAGGTGGCCGACGGCTACGGGCGCAACTATTTGCTCCCGCGCGGCCTCGCGGCTCTGGCCACCCAAGGCGCCGTGGCGCAGTCCGAAAAACTGCGCGCCTCCGCCAACAAACAGCGCGAACTGCTCAACGCCGAAATGGGCGGCCTGGCTGAGAAGCTCAAAGGTCTCACCCTCAAGTTCGTCGCCAAGGCCGGTGACACGGGCAAACTCTACGGCTCGATCACCAGCCAGAACATCGCCGAGGCCATCGAACGTGAGATTAGCGAGAAGATCGATCGCCGCCATATCGGGCATCAACCCCTGCGCGAACTGGGCACGTTCAAAGTGCCGGTGCGCCTCACCGCCGACCTCGCTCCCAGCGTCACCGTGATCGTCCATCGCGAAGGCGAAGCGGAGGCCGCGCCCCTCCCCGCGCCAGCGGTCACTGCCGAAACTCCGGCGGCCGCCGAATAACCCCGGTATAGGAGTGTGGGCGTATGGGAGTATCAACGATGCAACTCCCACACCCCCACACTCCCGTACTTCCCCATGCTCGAAGCCCTCGGCGCAACTCTGCGCGCGGCACGCGAAGCGCGCGGCTGGACTCTCGAAGAGGTCGAGAAGACCACGCGCATCCGGGCCAAATACTTGGCCGCGCTCGAAGCAGGCGAACTCGGCATGTTGCCCTCGCCGCTGCAAGCGCGCGGTTTTTTGCGCAACTACGCCGGCCACTTGGGGCTCAACCCCGACCAAGCGCTCAAGCAATTAGACGAAGCGATCAAACAGGTCCCGCGCGCGAATCGCGCCGGGCCGGGGATGCCCGCCGGGCGCGCTGCGAAAACCGGAACGGCCACCCCCGCCGCGCCAGGCTCATCCCAATCCGCCGCCTCTCCGTTTGCCGTCCTCCGCCGCGCGCGGCGTTTGTTCACGCCCGACGTTCTTCTCATTCTCGCCGTATTGGCCGTAGTGATCGGCTTTTTCATTTGGGCCGGATCGCGTCTGGCGACCTCTGTCTTCAATGCCGGTTCCATCACCCAAACCGCCGAACTGATCGGCCCCACCGAAACCCCGACGCCGACCATCATCTCCGGCATCACGTCCACCTTCACGCCGCCGCCGCCGCTGGTGAGTTTTTCCAACGTGCAGCTGACTCTGGTAATCGAACAGCGCACTTTCGTGCGCGTGACGGTGGACGGCGCGCCGATGTTTGAGGGACTGCTCGTGCCAGGCGACCGCAAAGACTTCGTCGGCACGGCGGTCGTCGAAGTGATCACCGGCAACGGCGGCGGGGTGCGTATTCTATTGAATCAAAGAGATTTGGGACAGATGGGCGGCTTTGGGGAAGTAGTCATCCGCCAGTATCTGCCGATAGGCATGATCACGGTGACGCCGTCGATCACGCCCACGCCGACTCTCACCTTCACCCCGTCCGAGACTTCCACTCCCACCCGGACTCTGACTCCGATGCGGACGCCGACGGTCACTCGCACACCCAGACCGTGAATCAATAGCGCTTGTCTTATTCACAGAGACAGGGCGCTCGGAAGCGAACAACTACGTTGTGACGGCTTACATGAAGGAAGTTGGGTAGCGTTATGGGTGCG
>CAYYCF010000267.1:0-3755 GCA_964470235.1 uncultured Anaerolineales bacterium
GCGGCGGCGCGATGTTCTCCGAGAACACGCTGGCCCTGCTTTCGCTGGTGGCGGTCTCTATCGCCGGCTCGGGCGGCGGCGGCGGCCGGTTCGCGGCCGGCGTCGGCAAGTTGATGTACGCCGGCACGTTCGGGGCCCTGCCCGAAGCCTTCGGCACGGCGCTCGGCTTCGGCGCGTTCGTGGTCATCGTGCTCACCGTCACGCAGTTGGTGTTCCGCGTGATGCGCGTGACGTTGACCGAGTGGGTCGGCGAGGCCGTTCCCGCGGTGAAGAACATGCACGTCTCGACCATCATTTCGATGGTGCTGACGCTGGCGCTGGTGCTCACCGGAACGTGGGTGTACCTGTGGCAGTTGTTCGGCGCGTCGAATCAATTGATGGCCGCGCTCAGTCTGCTGTTGGTGACGGTATGGCTGAAGAGCGAGAAGCGCAACCCGGCCTACGCGATGTGGCCGATGCTGTTCATGTACATCACAACCATAGCCGCGACGACGGTGACTGCATACAACCTGTACGCCACCATTGTGGCGAAGCCAGGCGCGAACGCCGTTGCCGTTGGCGGCGCGTGGGCGATGATTTTGGTAGCCCTGCTGTTGATCGTGGCCGCGTTGATGATCGGTTACGACGGCTGGATGGCGTATCAACGCTACTCGAAGGGCGAAGCGCCGAAGGCCGCTCCTGCGGCGGGGGATTGAATCACTGAATCGCTGAATTCGCTGATGGCACTGGCGATACTGGGGGCGCTGGCTTCGCCGATTTTGGCGACCTCAACGCCCTCAGCCGCTTCGCGTCAGCGATTCAGCGTTTCCCCACCTGCTCCGCCAGGTCACGCAGTGCGTTGAAAAACTCCGTCGCGTCGGCGCGTTTGGGATCGGGCAGGGGAACGTGCAGTTCAAGCTGTGGATACTCGCGGCGTGAGGACAAGCGCCACACCACCGGGTTGACGGCGCGGGCGGAGTCCATCGCGCGCGGCGCGAGTTGGCGCGAGAGCGGGCGGGTGGCGGTTGGGGCGCGGAAGCGGGTCTCGCCGAGCGATTCGGTTTCCCACTGGCGCGCCGCGCCGCGTCCCACCGTTTCACGTTCGCTCCAACTGCCCGGCGTCAACACGTCGTATTCGAATTGCGGGGCGGCGGCGAGTTGGCCGCGCACGATGAGCATATCGCGCCGCTTTTGCAGACGCGCCAGCAACCAGAACCACGGCACGTCGCGCGGCTCCATCACTAGCACCAATTCGGCGCGGCGGAAGGGCGGCTTGGCTTTGGCAATGCTCAACTCGACTGCCGACGAGCCGAGCCAGCGCAGGGTGGTCTTTTCACCCAGGCGCGGCAGGCCGCTCTGCATCCACTTGAGCACGGCATTGCCCTGACGTATGTTCCAGAGCACGCCGAAGGCAAACCAGCCCATCACCACGGCGACGAGCACAAATAGAATAGTTTGAGTAGAATCCATGACATTACCGACAACACCGCAGGCCGTAAAAAGAAACTGGCTCACCGCTGTGCGCGAGTTTATGTTCGGCATGATCGGCTACGAGTTGGCGCATCACGCAGTTGAAATGCGCGCCAGTCTGGAAAGCCTGTTCATGCTGGCGACGGTGGGCGATATGATCGGCGTGCCGATCCTGCCGCCGTATTATAGTTTGCGCCTTCTTCCCTACGTGGTGCCGCAAATCGCCACCTGGAAGCGGCGCGTGCTGAGGGAGAAGGAGTTCACCGACGAGCACGATTACCATTTGCATGGATTATAGGCCCTCATCCCCCGCCCCCCTATGCCGTCGTTGAAGACGACGGGAGAGGGGGAGCCAAGTGCGAAGGAGAGAGCGCTACTTTTGGAGGTAACAATGTCCCTAGAACCCAAGAAAAGCTTCATCCAAAACCTGAAAGAAATCATTTACGGCATGGCCGCGCACGACATGAGCCGCTATGCTATCCGCACGCGCGCCAGCATGGAGCACCTGTTCATCCTGATCACGATGGGCGACCTGCTGGGCATTCCCATCCTGCCGCCGTATTATAGCCTGCGTCTGCTCCCCTACGTCGTTCCGCAGATCGCCACTTGGAAGCGGCGGATGCTGCGCGAAAAAGACTTGTCGGATGCCATGTTTTAGCAGCCAATCGCATATCGCTTATCGCGGATAGCTTATCGCACATCGCGCATTTGAACTGCGATAAGCGATAAGCGATAGACAATAGGCGATATGCGATGCGCGATACGCGACACGCCAACGGAGCAGCCCATGCCAAACAACCTCGCTAGTATTGTCAGCAAGTTTCCGTACATCATGTTCGGTGGCAAAGGCGGATTGGGCAAGACCACTTTCTCGGCGGCCACGGCCTATTGGCTGGCCGCGCAGGGCAAAAAGGTGCTGGTCTTTTCCGTAGACCCGCAGGCCAGCCTGTCGGATATTTTCCAACAGAATATATTCGGCAAAGGGCCGGTGAAGATCAAAGAGAATCTGTGGGCGCAGGAAATTGACGCCGACAGCCACATCAAAGAATATCAGGGCGAGATACGCAAGAAGATTACGGATATGTACGGCTTCGACGCCGTGCCGGACGAGATCGAGCAGTACATTCAAGCCGCCAGCGCCGAACCGGCCATGGAAGAGAGCGCGATCTTCGACGCCGTGGTGGACATTGTAGTGGCCGGCGACTACGACTATTACATCTACGACCTCGTGCCGCTCGGCCACGCGCTGTATTACCTCAGCATGGCCAAAGTCTACGACGAGTGGATCAACCGCATCACCAAACTGCGCGAAGAGATGCGCGAGTACGAAGAAATGGTCTCGCGGCTCAAGCAGGAGAAACACACCGAGGAAGACCAGATTCTCACCGAGTTGACCTATATCAAAAACCGCATTAACGCTTCCAGCCGCATCCTCACCGACAAAGAGAAGACGGCGTTCTTCTTCGTCGTCGTGCCGGAAGAAATGATCATCCTCGACACGCAGAAAGCGGCCAAGTTGTTCGCCGCCTTCGACGTGCCCATCGCCGGCTACGTCGTCAACCGCGTCGTGCCGCGCGAACTGCTGGGGCAGGACATCCCGTCCTACCTGCGCAACCGGATTCAGATGCAGGACAAGTACCTCGCCCAGATCAAGACCGACTTGGGGGCGCAAGTGCAAGCGCACGTTCCCGAACTGGAGCGCGACGTGACCGGATTGGCGATGATCGAGAAGCTGGCGGGGATCATGTATGGATAGCCGTGTTGAGTATTCTCTGGTCATCGAGGCGACGGGAGATCCGACGTTCTTCGGTTTCTATTCGCGAACGTTGGAGGGATTCACGGGGGTAGGTCATTCCGTCGAGGATTGCATCTATAAGGCGACCTGGGGCATGGATGAGCATGTGGCTGTGTTGCGCGAACAAGGCCTGCCTGTGCCTGAGCCGGAGATGAATCCAACGGTCACTATCCGAAACGAAGCGGAGATGGAAACGGCATAAATGCGGCCTATGCCACCACCAGTCACCGAAGGCCAACAACATCACTGCGCGGTGTGTGGTGATGAAATCACCGGCGCGCCGGTGCGCAGACACAAGCAGGTGTTCTGCTGCGTCTGGCACGCCGATCAATACAAGCCGCCCGCCCCCTGGTGGAAGCGAATTTTCAAAGACCCCGGCACGCCGCTGGGGACAGGGTGCGGGTGAAAGGACTTTCAATGCCTTCAATTGAAACTTCCATGCGCGGTTATCTCAGCGCGCATCCGGATCTCAAGTTCCTATTTTTTGGCGGCAAGGGCGGCGTGGGCAAAA
>CAYYCF010000268.1:0-3750 GCA_964470235.1 uncultured Anaerolineales bacterium
GTTGCAGTTGCCGTTGGGGATGTCGGAGATGGCGAAGTTCTCCAGCAAAACATCGTCGGGCGGCGTGCCTTGATCCCAGTAAGTGTCCACGAAGCGCAGCGCGTCTTTGCATTGAAAGAACACGCGCGCGCCGGGAATGAAGCGCCCGGCCGAGTTGATGACGCGCCCGGCAATAACGCTCGCGCCCGGGTTGGGGTTCACCCACAGTTCGGGGTTGCGAACGGCGCCGAAGTACGAAAACGGATCGTCCTGCCGCACTTCAAAATGCAAGTGGGGTCCGTAGGCCACGCCGGTGTCGCCGGTGAGGCCGACGAGATCGCCCGTGTTCACTGTTTGCCCCACTTGCACTTTCACTTCGCTCAGATGCCCGTACAGCGTGAAGAGGGTGTGGCCGTTCCACGAGTCGTTCATTTGAATCACAACCAAGTTGCCGTAGAAATCGTTTTTGGTGCCGAAGACTTGCGTCAGATCGTCTCCGGCCCAGAATACCGTGCCGGCGCCGGCCGCGCCGACCGCCGTGCCAGGCCCGCCGCCGATGTCGTCGCCGTGATGGGGGGCCAGTTTGCCGTCGAAGGTCATGCCGAAGCGGTATTGTGAGGAGGGCGCGGCGTTGGGAATCGGGCGGGTGAAAAATAAATGCGGTTCGTTCTTCACGTCGGGCGGCGGCTTGCGGAGTTTGTTCGCAACGCCGGTGGGGAACACGGGCGCATAGGGCGTGTGCGTGGCGCGTTCCGCGATGCGCGCGTCGGGCGTGTTGCTCGGCGCGCGGGTGTGAGTCGGCGTGGGCGTGAAAGTGCTGCTGGGTGTGAAAGTAAACGTAGGAGTCGGTGTGCTGCTCGGAGTGAACGTTGGGGTGCGCGTGGGCGTCAATGTCGGCGTGGACGTCGGCGTGCGCGTGGCAGTGGTTGTCGGCGTGAAGGTTTGCGTGCGTGTGGGTGTGCGCGTTTTTGACGGCGTGAGCGATGCCGTGAGTGTGGCGCTGGGCGTGACCGGAGTCGCAGTGTCGGTTGGACTTGCCGTGGGCGACGGCGGCGCCAGCGTAGAAGTGTTCGTAGCAGTCGGCGGTCGAAGGGTGGCGGTCGGCGATTGGAAGTTGGAAGTTGGAAGTTGGAAGTTGGAGGTTGGAGGTTGGATGTTGGAAGTTGGGAGTTGAAGATTGGTTGTTGCCGCGGGCGCTTGCGCGATCACGATCGGCTGTGAACCGGAGATTGCGGCGGCGGTGGCGCAGGCGGAAAGAAAAAGGCAGAAGGCAGAAGGCAGGAGGCGGAAAGCAAGTGAGTGTTTCATGGAGTCGGTGTTGCTTCAACGGTCGGCGCGACGGTCGAAGTGGCAGAGGCGGTCGGGGTGGCGGTCATTCGCGTGCCGGTCGGCGTCGGCGTCCACGTTGGCGGCGGAGTCACGTCGCGGAATTCGATCCAGGTAACTTCATTAGATTTAATCGTCACCGTCTGCTTGAGTGTCTTTCTGGTATTGATCGACACAATGTAAGTTCCCGGCGGCAGGTCGCCCACCACAAAATTTTCGCCGTACGCCGGATCTGGGTTGATGGTTTCGGCAGCGTACGTAGTGAGGTAGCGGTTGACCGGTGCGTCGTTGTTAATCTCGTCCGAACGGATGGTGACGTTGACGAGCGGGATCAGTTGGCCGGCGCTGTTCACCACGCGCCCGGCGAGCGCGCCCCATTTGGGAAACGGCTTTAACCATAATTCGGGATTGCGCGTCGAATAGTAATCATTGTATCCTACGCGCACTTCAAAGTGGAGATGCGGACCGCCGTTGGCGACGCCCGTGCCGCCCACCTTCCCAAGCACGTCACCCGCCTGCACGAACTGGCCGCGTTTGACGGCGATGGCGGACATGTGGCCGTAGAGGTTGTACACGGGTTGATCATTCCACGATTGCGTGAGTTCGACGACGACGACATTGCCGTAAAATGACGGGATGGGGCCGAGGAGGGTTGTCGCATCAAATGCGGAAAAGACGACGATGCCCCCGGCGGCGGCCAGAATGGGTGTGCCGGCCGGGTTGAAGAATTCGACGCCGTGATGCGGCGGGAGCGTGCCTTGTTCGGTTGTGCCGTAACGGTAGTTGGGTTCGACGAAATTAACGTAGTCTTCTGCTATTGGTCGCTCCAGCCACAAATGCGGCTTGGGAAGAACGGTCAGCGGAGCAAATGCGCCGACGGGAGTGGAAGTGACGCCGGGTTTCTTGGTGGGGTACGGCGTGCGCGTGGGCGAGGGCGTGACGGTGAACGTGGGCGTCGGCGTGCGAGTGGGCGTGGGCGTGTGAGTGGGTGTCGGCGTTGCGCTCGGTGTGACCGGCGTGGCGGTGAAGGTGGGCGACGGTGTATCCGTGAGTGTCGGCGTCGGCGATGAGGTGGGAGTGGCGCTGGCTGTGTCGGAGGGAATAGGACTCGCGGTGACAATAGACACTGCCGGCGGGCGCGGCGTGTTGGTGGAAATGACGACCGACGGCGCGGGTTGGCAAGCGGCGGCGAGGAGAATGATGAATGCGAAATGCGCGCGAAGCGTGCGGAATAATGGTTTGCGGCTGGGAAACATGAGACGGTGCGGTCGGTGCGAGAGATACACAAAAGCCGCCGACAGAGTCGGCGGACGGCGCGATTATACCAGAAGGACGGTTGACTATGAATTCGACGACGCGGCGGCGGCGGTTTGTTGTGTTGGCATTGGGCGGGATGTTGCTCGCCGGAGTTCTTGTTGCGGCAGTGTTTCTCGTTTGGTCAACCTTCGGGCCGCCGTCAGCCGCGCCCTCGCCTGCGCCCACAGTGGCGCTGAGGATTCCGTTTCAACAGGGAGTGGCGTACGCCTCGTGGCAACAAGGAGAATACTCCGGCGCCGAGTCGGATCAAACGTTGGCCTCGCTCGTGAAACCGATGGGGGTGAATTGGATTTCAATCGTAGTGACGTGCTACCAAACGAACAGCCAGGCGACCGATATCCGGTGTGACGGCGACGGAACGGCCACTGACGACGATTTGCGGCACGTGGTGGACTATGCGCATAGCCTGGGTTTGCAGGTCATGTTGAAACCGCACATCGATCTGGACGGCGGAGACTGGCGCGGCGAGATTGATATGGGCGATGACGAAGCGGCCTGGCACGACTGGTTCGCGAGCTACACGGGCTTCATCACTCACTATGCGGCGCTGGCGCAGGAGACCAGCGCGGAGTATTTTGTTATCGGCACGGAACTGGTTGGCGCGTCGGCACGCGAAGCGGACTGGCGCGCAGTGGCGGCAGCGGTCCGCGCCGAGTATCACGGGCCGCTGACGTATGCGGCTAATCACGGCGACGAGGTGTTGAATTTGACCTGGTGGGATGCGCTGGACGCCATCGGCGTGGATGCGTATTACCCGCTGGCCGACAAAGATGATCCGACGGTAGAGGAATTGAAAGCGGCCTGGACGCCAATTGTCGAACGCTTGGGCTTGCTGTCAACACAATGGAATCGCCCGGTTATCCTCACAGAAGTGGGTTATCAGAGTCGCAACGGCGCTAATCGCACGCCGTGGCACGTTGAAACAAAAGCAATTGACTTGCAGGAGCAGGCAGACTGTTACCAGGCGGTGTTTGACTCATTCGCCGGTCACGACTGGTGGCAAGGTGTGTTCTGGTGGTATTGGAGTGTGCGCTCGGATCAGGGCGGCCCGGAAAACGCCGGATTTACGGCCAACAACAAACCGGCGGAGAATGTTTTGCGGCTCAACTACGGCGCGCCGCCGCGCCC
>CAYYCF010000269.1:0-3716 GCA_964470235.1 uncultured Anaerolineales bacterium
GTCAAGACATAACCCTGACAGGATTATAGTGATTAGTTGCCATAAAGACAAATCGCCGTGGTAGGGGCTGTTCGGATTGCGGGTGGCGAAGGTGGGGTGTATGGCGAGATGTGCTAAGATCAGTATGAAGGGAGAAATAAACGAACTATGGCTCTCCAAACGCTTGCCCCTCAGGATTTAGTCCGTCAAGCCGTCATCGAAGTGGCGCAATTGCCGGAGAATGAACTACTGGTAGTGATTGAGATGGTAACCAATCTCAAAAAGCAACGCAGTAGACCCAACCGGGCTTCGGCGGCGCAAATTGTGGCGCGCGCCAGGCAACTCGCGAATGAGACGAGTCATCTCTCGCGCGAAGAATTGATGAAACAGTTCGGTGAAACGCTTGAGTCGATCCGGGCCGACGCAATCGCCAAAGGCACAGCTCTTGACAAGGAGTGGGAAGGTGACTGATCGCACCCGCGCGGTCCTGGACACCAACGTATTTGTGTCGGCGGCTCTGAGCAAAAACCCAACCAGCCCGACGCGCGAGATCATCGTGACCTATGACCCACACTTCGACTCGCTCGGCGGCGAGTATCACGGCATTAAGATCGTCAAAGCGATCCCCTTTTTGGAAGTGTTGCGTAGCAAAGCTAGCCAGACGTAAGCCAGTGAATTCAGGCTATCGTTGGTTTCGTTTCCGTATTCGATGGTCTCCCTCAAACGTCTCCAGGCCTACCGCGCCAAAACATTCCACATGCTCGCGGGGAAACGCCTCACGACGAAAGAGCAAGCCATCTCGTTCGTCAACCGGCGCGGTTTCATTTACTTCTGGCCCATCAAAGGCATCACCCTGCCCAGCCTGTGGGCCGCCGTCGCCGGTGATCGCTCTGTCTCCGATCAACACGACGACCCAGGCCACGTCACCTGGCGCTGGAAAGATTCCCTGCTGGGCAAGCGCAAATGGTATTACGCCAAAGTTCTGCGCAAAAAGGCAACCATCCTCGCGCTCGACGTCGTTCCCTATTTTTATGCGCTGAGTGAAAACTACGGCTCGCCGGAAGAAGATTATCTTTTGCAACACCAGCAAGGCCGGTTGACTCAAGAAGCCAAAGCCGTGTATGAAACCCTGCTCAGAGAAGGCGCGCTCGACACAGTCGCCCTGCGCAAAGCCGCGCGCCTGGCCAATCGCGAGAGCGACGCTCGCTTCAACCGCGCCATAGACGAATTGCAGGTTGATTGCAAAATACTGCCTACCGGCGTGGCCGAGGCCGGGGCGTGGAAGTACGCTCACATTTACGATCTCGTCCCGCGCCATTTTCCGCAACTGCCGGGGCAAGCCCGCCCCATCACGCCACGCGAAGCGCGGCAGAAGTTAGCCGAACTGTATTTCCGCTCCGTGGGCGCGGCGCAGATGCGCGACGTGATCAAACTGTTCGGTTGGCGGCCGGTCGAGGCCGAAGCCGCCGTCGAAGCGCTGACCGCCGCCGGAAAACTGCGGCGCGGGTTGGAATTCAAGGAAGGGAAGGAACTCAAGGGCGAGTGGATTGCGGTGAAGGCGTTGGCGGCGTGAGGGTTGCCGTAGCATGACTTCCATGCTATCATCGCGGCATGATTGTGTCATTCAAGGTTGAAGGCACTGAAGATCTCTTCAACGGCAAGAACACAAAGGCGGCAAGAAAATCCTGCCCCGAATCTCTGTGGAAAATCGCCCATCGTAAACTTGACCAACTCGACTCCATCACTGCCTTGAACGAGTTGCGCATACCGCCGGGCAATCGCATGGAAGCCTTGACCGGAGACCGTAAAGGTCAACACAGTATTCGAATCAACGACCAATTCCGCATCTGTTTCATCTGGACAGATTCCGGCCCCGACAAAGTGGAAATCGTGGATTACCACTGAGTCCGATAGAGGTGCAAAAATGATCCGTGTCCCAACTCACCGCCCTCCTACTCATCCGGGTGAAATGCTCTTAGAAGAGTTTTTGATCCCGCTGAGCCTTACGCAGCGTGAACTGGCTGATGCCATCCGTGTTCCCTACCAACGAATCAACGAGATTATCAACGGGCGCAGAGGAATGACTCCCAGCACAGCCTTGCGCTTGGCGAAATTCTTGGGGATGTCCGCCGATTTTTGGATGAATCTGCAACTGCGCTGGGACTTGTATTACGCCCAACGAGCCGAGCAGGATGAGCTAAAGAACATCCGGCCTCGCGTGGCTGTAACTGGATGATTTCAATGCGCCGCCACAAGCCCGCCCAATCACACCACGCGAAGCGCGGCAGAAGTTAGCCGAACTGTATTTCCGCTCCGTGGGCGCGGCGCAGATGCGCGACGTGATCAAACTGTTCGGTTGGCGGCCGGTCGAGGCCGAAGCCGCCGTCGAAGCGCTGACCGCCGCCGGAAAACTGCGGCGCGGGTTGGAATTCAAGGAAATGAAGGAGCTCAGGGGCGAGTGGATTGCGGTGAAGGCGTTGGCGGCGTGAAGGTTGCGCTGAGGCGCGCAAGGGATATACTTGCAGGTGAATGGGGCGAGGGTATTGCGGCATTGCCTCGTGCGGGTTACCCACCTGTTAGCCCGCTCGTCGCAAGTCCAATGCCGTATCACCTTTCTCGAAGATGAAAGGAAAGAATAGGCTATGACAGATTTATGGATTGACGTTCTCTTATCAATTTTAGTTACAGCAGTTACGGTCATAGCGGATTGGCTAGCCCATCTCTTGGTTGCGGCCACAAGAGGGCTTGCTATCATAAAGCGAGTAATTGACCAATCCATCTCCGACACGGACAAGTTGATCGAAATTCGGAAGGAAGTGGAAAAATTCTTCGGTGAGCAGTCAGCCTCGTTAATATGGGGAAGCGACCTTGCTGGTATTGCTTTTTCATTAGACCTCGCAATTCTAGGTGTGTGGGTAACAAATCCGAGTTTCTTTCCCTTCTTTTCTCGCTTTAACTCACTCGGCGCATCAAGAGAATTACCAGTATGGGTGATACTTCTAGCCATACACTTTGTCTTACTGCTTGTATCAATTGCGCTGAAGCATCTTCATACCAGCACCGTTGAGTCGAGTCCAGCATATCGAACTACTAAATTCCCTCGCAGAGAATGGTTTGCTCTGAACAAGTATGTGTTTGCAGGCAATATACTAGGCTTCCTCAGCCTCCTTGGAAGTTTTGTCGTGATAACTAACGCAATATAGAGGCGCCATGCTTGACTTATTAAACTCTATTAGCCTGAATGTAATAGCGGGAACAGTTGTTGCGTTGTTTAGCACATTGCTAACCGTATGGGCCAAATATCTCTTTGACAGAATACGTATCGCCAAAATCAAGGTGGGTGGAGTAGAAATTACCATAAGACCCAATAACATCAATGAGACATTGCGCGAAATTGATGAGAGAGTTCGTGACTTGCGAGAACACCCTCACGTATTTCTCTCATATGCTCGCACAGACCGAGAGTTCGCTCATCGCTTGGCGCACGACCTACGCGCACAGGGCATCGAGGTTTGGATTGCGGAAGAACAATTGAGAGCAGGAGACTCCCTGACGAAGCAGTTACAAGAAGCAATCTCTACAAGTCAATGGGTCGTTATTATTCTTTCTCAAGGCTCATCTGCGTCCAATTTTGTCGAGAAGGAATTGGAGTTAGCCTTGATGGCAGAAAAAGAACGTGGGCGCACTCTGATTATTCCAGTAGTGTATCAAGGCGACCAATTGCCTACGAAGTTAGC
>CAYYCF010000270.1:0-3708 GCA_964470235.1 uncultured Anaerolineales bacterium
CCGTTTTCGCGCGTGCCGCCGGTCATGTGCCGCGAGGCGCGCTTGCTCCAGATCGGATGCTCGCCCGCCGGAGTGAGACTGCCAACCGTCGTGCCGTCCGCCCCGAAGTAATTTCGCCCTGACGAAATGCGCGCGCGAAACGCTTCGGTTTTTCCTTCGTAGGCCGAGAGCGACTGGCGGCTCAACGTGACGACAACTGATTTGTCGCTCACGCCGGGCGAAATGGGCGAGAATTCCTCTGCGGGAATGACACGAAAGTGCGCCGCCTCGCCGTACATCTTAACCCCATTCTCGTCGTTGAGGCGATACCACACGCTGCCATCGGCAGCACCGGCGCGATCGGCGATTTGATACGCTGAAGCGAAATACAAACGGTAAACGACGGGCGATTGCGGGTCGGGCGCGGCACGGGCATCGGTGAAAGGCGCGGTCACTTCCGCATACACGCCAGCATCCGGCACGCGGGTCAGCGGCTCGTTCAATGTGAACTGCGCCGGCTGTGCCCACGACGAATATACGTAGCCCTCCGAAGTCTCGAACCACACGTGATTGTGCGGATAAAATCCTTCGCCGACGAGTGAGCGCAGGATTGAGAACACGTCGTCGCGATATTTGTAATCCAACCGGGCGCCGTCCGGGTTAGGCCGCGAGAGCAATCGGATTCGGGATTCGGTCACGCGGCCAAGCGGCACACCGGGCGGCCAATCAATTGAGGGACGACCGGCGGCCAGCCGCCGCGAGCGTGGAGCGAATACGCCCGCCAAGACTGTTCCGCTCAGTCTCAGAAAATCACGCCGGGATAATATCATTCCGCCGTGCCCATGCCTTCATCAGCCACAGTGAGGCGACCAGCGCGAGCAAACCGATTACTTGCGCCGCGCGGAACCCCCCGACCCAGATCACGCTGTCGCCGCGGAACGCTTCGAGAAAGATTCGCGCCGCCGCAAAGAGAGCCACAGTCAAAAGGAACGTGACTCCCTCATGTTGGCCGAATGGCCGCCTGCGCGCAATCCCGAAGATGACGAGCGCCGCGATAGTTTCATAAACTTGAGTGGGATGACGATAGTCATCCCAGAGATAAATTGCCCACGGCAGTTTCGTCGGCGCGCCGAAAGCATCGCCGCCGAGGAAGTGCGCGACGCCAAAGGCAATCATGAACGCCGCCAACCCCGGCGCGAGCGCATCCAGGGCGCGGCGCAGGGCCATTTTCTTTCGCCAGCCAAAGAGCGTAGCGATAGCCGCGCCGATCACCAGTCCGCCATTGGGCGAGAGCGTGGCTGGCGTGAGCGCAAACAGGCTGAGCGGGTTGGCGAGGTAGGCGCTCAAGTATTGGGCCGCGTAAGCCAACCGCGCGCCGATCAGCCCGGCGACCAAGCCGTAGAAAATCAAGTTGTACACATCGGCGGGGTTGAGCTTCAACCGTTCCGCTTCTTTTTCGGCCAGCGTCGATCCGATCCAAACGCCGACGAGCAGCGCCAAGCCGGGCAGTTGCAGAAGAAACGGGCCAAGACGTATGAAAGGCAGCACTACGGAGTCTCCTTCAACAGCTCTTCCACTTTGGATTGAATGAGCGCTTCGCTCATCGGCCCGCCGACGACGACCGAGCGGATGATTCCACTGCGATCAACAAAGAACGTGGACGGCAGGCCGCGCAGTTGATAACGTTTGCTCACGGAGCCGTCGCGATCCAACGGGATGGGAAACGTGAGGCCGAATTCTCGAACAAACGCGGCGGCGTCGGCCTCGTTGTCTTGAAACGTGGTGTTGACGGCCAACACGACGAGGCCGCGATCGTTGTAAGCTTGGTACACCTTTTCAATCGCCGGCATTTCGGCGCGGCACGGCGGACACCACGAAGCCCACAAGTTGATCATTACGGGTTGGCCGCGCAGTCCGGAGAGCTGCACCTGCCCCCCGCCGAGCAGATCGAGTGTGAAGTCGGGAGCCGAAAAACCCTCGCGCGGACTGGGCGGCGGTGCGCCGCCGGTCGTGGCCGCCGACGGGGCGCGGGAGGCAAACGTCCAGCCCACGCTGAGAATGAAGACAGCGATCATCACTATCGTCCAACGGCGGTGGTCGTGCAGGAGATCAGCTTGTGTCACGTATCAGTTCTCTGTGTGTTTGGATACTCCACCAAGCGCGCGGCCACTGACGCGCAGCGGCCCACGTAAGCGGGGACGAGCGGCAAAACGCACGGCGAAAGGAACGAGATCAATCCGGCGAGGATAGCGATGAAATAGGTCGGCATGACCGCCGCGCCGAGGGGCAGATCGAGAAACAGTTTGTTGCGTTGCGCCCAGATGGCGATCAGCGTGATACGCCCAGTCAGCATCATCAAGCCGATGACGATCAAGAACAAGCCGCTGGCGATTTCCACTTTCCACAGATGGCGGCGGAATCGGTGCACGAACCCGGCGGCGCGATCCACTCCCAGCCCGATGGCGAGAAACGGCAGGCCCAGCCCGAGCGCGTACCCGCTCGACAACACTATCGCTTGCGCCGAAGTTTCCTGGCTGAACCCGAGAGTCAAGATCGCGCCCAAAGTCGTGCCGATG
This sequence comes from uncultured Anaerolineales bacterium, assembly GCA_964470235.1. GTDB lineage: Bacteria > Chloroflexota > Anaerolineae > Anaerolineales > VGOW01 > VGOW01. The sequence goes on from CAYYCF010000270.1 coordinate 2,556, forward strand.
CACGGCGTCCACCCGGCGGCGAAAAACATGCCCATCAATCCTGAGGACAGCAGGTCGTTGCTCTTGTTTGCTTTCCACTGCGGGCGCGTGTCGTAATAGAGCCACGGGATTTTCAACACGCCTAACGTGGACAAGCCCAAGACGATTACAACCACGCCGCCGACCTGCCCCAGGACTGATTTGTATTCGGCAAAAAGCTGGCCGAATAGCGTAGCCGCCCCGCCCCAGCCCGCGACGAAGACAATCGAAAAGCCAAGAACGAATAAAAGGGAATGAAAAAAGACGTTGAACCTTTGGCGCAACGTCGGCGCGTGAGCGGGTAGGGCTGTTTGGCTCATAGTGATGACAGCACTATAGCTAAGACGGCGTGATTAGGGGAGGGTCAATCGGCTGGTATCGGAATAGGCCAAATGGCGTGTGGGGGCGGCCAGCGCGGTTTGGGCGAGCGGCTGCCGGAGCGGCGTCCACGGCGCGGAGTCGTTGACGACCCATTCAAAATGCGGGTCCCACTTTTCGCGGACGACATTATAAGAGCGTTGCAGAGCTTCGGTATTAATCATGATGTCTCTCGAGAGTGGGAGAGGGCGAGACGATGCAGTTCGAATGTTTCAGGCAGGCCGCGCAATTTAGCGTCAAGCGGCAGCAGTTGCCCGATGCTCTCGGCCGAGGCGCAGGCCGCCGGATCGTCAAGCACCGCATGGCTCAAAACTACGTCATCGCCTTGCGCCAGCGCGCTTAACCGGGCGGCGATGTTGACCGTCTCGCCGAAATAGTCCAGGCGATGGTTGAGCGTGACGACGATACACGGCCCGCGGTGCAAGCCGGCTTTGAGCGCGAGCCGGTCGCCATCACGAAAGCCGGCGCGGGCGTTGAGCGCGTTCAGCCCGGACGTTGCCTCCGCAATTGCTTGCAGGGCATCCACCGCATTGGCGAAGACGCCCAGCACGCCGTCGCCCATGGTCTTGACGGCCGTGCCGTTGTGTTTGGCGGCGGCGTCGAAAAGAATTTTGAAGTGTTCGCATACCCAGCGGTAGGCTTCGGCGTCGCCGTATTTGTGGTACAACGCCGTCGAGCCGCGCAGATCAGAGAAAAAGATCGCCAGTCGTCTGACGCCGAGCGACTGGCCTTCGGGAAATATCTGATGCCCAAGCAG
>CAYYCF010000271.1:0-3689 GCA_964470235.1 uncultured Anaerolineales bacterium
GCCATCAAAGCCGCCGTCAGCCCGGAGGTGCCGCACAACGAAGGGGCCTTTCGCCCGGTGCACGTCACCGCGCCGCGCGGCTCGATACTGAACTGCGTCGAGCCGGCCGCCGTGGCCTCGCGCCACATCATCGGCCACTTTTTGCCCGGCGTGATCTTCGGCGCGCTGGCCCGGGCCATGCCGGGGCAGCTCATGGCGGGCGGCGCCGAGCCGGTGTGGATCACCATCTGGCGCGGGCAGTTTCCTCAAACGGCCGAGCCGTTCAACCTCACCATCTTCCAGTGCGGCGGCGCGGGCGCGCGGGCCACCAAGGACGGCCTGAGCGCCACGGGCTTCCCCAGCGGCGTGGGCGGCGTGCCGGCCGAAGTGATCGAGTCGCTCACCCCGCTGGTGCTGCACCGGCGCGAATTACGAACGGACTCCGGCGGCGCGGGGCGCTATCGCGGCGGCCTGGGCCAGTGGACCACGATTGGATTGCACGGGCATCAGCCGTGGAGCCTCTCAGCCATGGTCGACCGTATTCAATATCCCGGGGCCGGCCTGGCGGGAGGGCTGCCGGGCGCGTGTGGCGAGTTCATCGTGAGCGATGGCCGCCGCCCGCAACCGAAGGCACTGCTGGCCCTGCAAGCCGATGAGCGCGTGCAACTCAACTTGCCCGGCGGCGGGGGCTACGGCGATCCGTTCGAGCGCGACCCGCAGACGGTGCTGAACGACGTGGTGTTCGGCTATCTTTCGATGGAGGCCGCCGCGCGCGATTACGGCGTGGTCATTCGCTTCCTCGGCCGGCCCGACCAAATGGTGCGGCTGCCCGAGCATTATGCGATTGACGCGCTGGAGACGGGGCGGCAGCGGGGGGCGAGACTCAAATGAGCGACGACGAACTGAACGTGAGCCGCGCGCTGGCGGACGTGATGGCGCGCACGCGCTATGAAGACCTGCCGCCCGCAGTGATAGAAGACGCGCGCCGGTCGGTGCTGGATTGGTTAGGCTCGTGCCTGGCAGGCGCGGTGGAGCCACCCTCCCGCATGGCTCAACGGGTTGTGGCGGGGTGGGGTCAGAGCGACGAGGCCACCGTGTTTGGCGCGCGTCGGGCCTCAGCCGCCGGGGCCGCATTGGCCAACGGCGTCTCGTCACACATCCTCGAACTGGATGACGTGCACAAAGGCAGCACACTGCATCCGGGCGCGCCCATCATTCCAGCGGCCCTGGCGGTGGCCGAACGGGAACGGGCAGATGGGCGGGCCTTTCTGCTGGCGGTCACGCTGGGGTACGATGCGGCCCTGCGCGTGGGCGAGGCGGTGAACCCCAGCCACTATCGCTACTGGCATCCCACCGGCACGGCGGCCACTTTCGGCGCGGCGGTGGCGGCCGGATCGTTGCTCAAACTCAACAGCGCGCAAATGCTGGATGCGCTGGGCAGCGCGGGCACGCAGGCGGCGGGGCTGTGGGAGTTCAACGCCGACGGCGCGATGAGCAAGCATTTGCATCCGGGCAAGGCGGCGTTCAACGGCGTGCTGGCCGCCGACCTGGCGCGGCTCGGCTTCACCGGGGCTACACGCATCCTTGAGGGCGAGCGTGGTTTCTTCCGCGCCACGAGCGCCGGCCACGACGCGACGCGCATCACCGATGGCCTGAGTGCGCGCTGGAAAATCAGCGAGAACTGCTACAAGCTCTACTCGTGCTGCGGGCACACGCACACGGCCATTGACACCGCGCTCGATTTTCGCCAGGGACAAGGGTGGCAGGGCGACGAGGCGCTGACACAACTTGAGGACGTTCACATCGAGACGTATGCTTCGGGCTACGAGATTGTCAAAGAGATGAACCCGCGCACACCCTATCAGGGCAAGTTCAGCCTGGCCTATTGCGCCGCCGCCGGACTGCTCGAAGGCTGGGTGGGGCTGGTGCAATTCTCGCCTGAGCGGTTCGACGCCGGCGGCGTGCGCGATGAAAAGATAGCCGCCCTCCTGCAGCGGGTGCGCGTGACCGTCGCACCCGACGTGACGGCGAAATATCCCGCCGAGTGGGGTACGCGCATGACGTTCACCATGAAAGACGGCAGCGCGCAGACGATGTCTGCCGCGTTCCCGCGCGGCAACCCGGAGAACCCGGTGTCCACCGCCGCGCTGGAAGACAAATTCCGGACGCTAGTTGCGCCACGCTATAGCCCGACGCTGGCCGAAAAAGCAATTCAAGCGGTTCGCCAGATCGAGTTGTGCCGTGATTGGGCGCGGGCGTTTGCCGATTTGGCATAAGGACTGGTGTTACGCGCCGCAGGGAAAATTTACCGCAGAGTACGCTGAGTCCGCAAAGTTGATTTTTCGTAGCTATTCAGCCTTGAATGGTGAAGCATCCTGAGCGGAGTTCCGAGTGTTTTTCTCGGAACGCAGTCGAAGGATGCGGTGAGCGCGCGTGACCCGCACGCGAAGCGTTCGACTACGCGGCGGAACGACACCGCCGCTCCGCTCAGGTTGCTTGGAGTTTGAGTAGTTGTGATTTCTCTGAAATTCTCTGCATTCTCTGCGCTCTCCGCGGTAAAAGCGCGTAACGTAAGTTAAGGAATAGCAAAATATGAACGACATCAACCCTCGCGCACAGCAGCACGCCGATATCCGCCAGGCAGTGCGCGACGTGTGCCGCCCGTTCGACGGCGCGTACTGGCAGAAGGTCGAGGAATCGTCGGGCTACCCGGAAGCGTTTGTGCAAGCGCTGACCGAGGCGGGCTGGCTGGCGGCGCTGATCCCGGAAGAGTACGGCGGGGCCGGCTCCAGCCTGACCGAAGCCTCGGTCATCCTCGAAGAGATCAATCGCTCCGGCGCGAACTCCGGCGCGTGCCACGCGCAGATGTACATCATGGGCACGGTGCTGCGCCACGGCTCGCCCGAGCAGAAACGCAAATACCTGCCGCCCATCGCCGCGGGCCAACTGCGCCTGCAGTCGTTCGCGGTCACCGAGCCATCCACCGGCACCGACACCACCAAGACCAAGACCTTTGCCGAAAAGCGCGGCGACCGCTACGTCGTCAACGGGCAGAAGGTGTGGATCTCGCGCGTGCAGCATTCGGACTTGATGCTGCTGCTGGCGCGCACGACCCCGCTGGCCCAGGTGAAAAAGAAGACCGAGGGGCTGTCGGTGTTCCTCGTAGATTTGCGCGAGAGCACCCGGCAAGGCCTCACCGTGCGCCCCATCCGCAACATGGTCAACCACGAGACGAACGAATTGTTCTTCGACAACTTCGAAGTGCCGGCCGAGGCCTTGATCGGCGAAGAGGGGCAGGGCTTCAAATACATCCTGGATGGCATGAACGCCGAACGCATTCTCATCGCGGCGGAGTGCATCGGCGACGGCTACTGGTTCATCGACAAGGCGCGGCGTTACGCCAACGAACGCATCGTGTTCGACCGCCCCATCGGGCAGAATCAGGGCGTGCAGTTTCCCATTGCGCAGGCTTACGCGGACGTGCGGGCGGCGGATTTGATGCGCTACGAGGCGGCCCAATTCTTCGACGCGAAACAGCCTTGTGGCGCGGAGGCCAACATGGCGAAGCTGTTGGCGGCGGACGCTTCATGGCAGGCGGCCAATGCCTGCCTGCAAACGCACGGCGGTTACGGCTTTGCCGCGGAATACGATGTGGAGCGCAAGTTCCGCGAGACGCGGCTGTACCAGGTCGCGCCCATTTCCACCAATCT
>CAYYCF010000272.1:0-3682 GCA_964470235.1 uncultured Anaerolineales bacterium
GTTTTTCAATCGCCGCTATTGCCGCCGCTTTGTCGGCGGTGAACGGTTGAATCTGTTGAACGGCAGTGGCAAAGGCCAGCACGGCTACTTGATCGTTTGGCCCCAAACTCTCGAGGAACGCCCTCGCCGACCGCCGCGCCGCGTCAAGCGGCCCGCCCATCATGCTCTCGCTCACGTCAATCGCCAGCACGACGGCAATGCCCTGAGCCGAATCGGAAACATCGCTCACCGAAAGCACTTCCGCCGGGTGATTGTCTTCGAGTATTTCAAAGGACGAGGCGGCGAGGCCGGTAATGGGCTGGCCGGCGGCGTTCACGGCGCTGAGGCGCAGGCCGAGGGTCGGAAAGGCCGAGTCGTCCACACTGACGAGTGTGAGAGTCGGGCCGCTGTTCTGCGCCAAAGTTGGATGGGAAATTGCGGCAGCGAGGGTGAGGCCTGCAACGGCGAGCAGCCTCAGCAGCTTCAGGGCGCGCGTCGTCGCGGTATCCGGACTATTACGGCGACAGTTGTGTGAATTGCGGTGCGAGGGTACTGCGAGGGATGAACCATCCCGGAGGAGGACCGAAGGGAAGGTCTTAGAGGATGCCACTTTTCAAAGAGGCTGTTTGGGAATGGTCTCCGGCGACTGGATGCTGTGCGGCGGCAACAATTGCACTAAGCCAGCTCTTCGGCTGGCACAGGGCAAGATCTTGGCAGGCTGGGATCCAGTCGGCGGAGGCCGACTTTGTTCCTTTCGCTGGCGCGGTTTCGAACCGCCCGCCTTTTGGGACAAGAGCCAGTGTAGCATTAAGGAGAGAAAAAACATAGAGACGGCTGGATTCATCGGAAATCTAATCCGCCCGGCAACCGCTTCTCAATCCCAGACTTTTCACTGCCTGCGCTCGCCAGCAGAAAAACGTTGGTCAGGGAAGACGGCGCACGGGCGGATTAGACCTGCGAATAACGCCCTCTCAAATTGCATGACCAGTTGCCGCCGGAAGCTACACCTCGCTAATCTCAACCGTAATCATCTTCACCCCGGGCTCTTTGGCTCGCGCCGGGTCGCGCTCCGGGATCGACATCAGCACATCCAAACCCTGAGTCACTTTGCCGAACACAGAATGTTTGTTGTCCAGGTGCGGCGTGGCGCGGTGGGTGATGAAGAACTGACTGCCGTTGGTGCCAGGGCCGGCGTTGGCCATCGAGAGGATGCCCGGGCCGTCGTGCCGGAGGGCGGGGTGAAACTCGTCGGCGAATTTGTACCCGGGGCCGCCGCTGCCCGTGCCGGTCGGGTCGCCGCCCTGGGCCATGAAATCGCGAATGACACGGTGAAACGTCACTCCGTCGTAAAACTTGTCGCGGGCGAGGAAGACAAAATTGTTCACGGTCTTCGGCGTTTTGTCGGCGTAAAGCTCCACGACAAAATCGCCTTTTTCCGTTTTGAACGTGGCGGTGTACTTCTTCTTGGGGTCAATGACCATTTGCGGCGGGGACGAATATTTTTTAGACATGGCGGCTCCTTGAATAGGGATAACGCCATTGTACACTGGATGGTCTCCTCTCTTTGTCCTGGGCGAGCGGGCTTGAACCGGTGATGACCCGATGGCCTCAAATACCGAATTCATGGTATGGCAACCTGCCCGATGATGGAATAGTATAAGTGAGACTGAAGGCAGAAGAATTCATCACAAGGACGCTTAATGATTAAGAGCCCTCCTATCTCGGCACGCGAGACTGTCTTGCTCGTACAAGATCCGTCGGAACAATCCGCCCGCACGCGCGCGGGATTGGAGTCGGTTGGTTTCGAGGTGGATGTCTGCGATACGGGCGCGATCGCGTTGGCCTTCGTCGCCGAGCAGCACCCCGATTTGATTCTGCTCGACATGCAGTTGCCGGATCGAAGCGGACGAGAGATCGTTCAGCGCCTCAAAGCCGACCCCGCACTTTCCGGCATCCCGGTTATCCTTCTTACCGGCGTTTTTCGTGACGTGGCAGACGTCGTTGGGAATCTGAAGCAAGGCGCGGACGATTATTTGTGCAAACCGGTGGATACCGGCGAGCTAGTGGCTCGAATCCGCTATAGTCTGCGGGCGAGCAAAACCCAGCGCGAACTGGGGCGCATTGTGCGTTTGCTGTACACGGTTAATCAAGTGGGGAATCAACTGACCGGCATCCTCGATTTGAAGAACTTGCTCGACTCGGCCGTGCAGATGATCCACGAAACGTTCGGCTATCCCTACGTGCATGTGTTCCTGCGCCACACCAACACCCTGGTGCTGGCCGCCGCCGCCGGACCCACGGCCGGCGATTTGCTCGTCAACTCGCCGCGCCTGCCGTTGGACAGCCAAACGCTAGTGGCGGAGTGCGTGCACGCCGGGCGTCTGCGCGTGTCCACCAGGTCGGACAACGGCCATGGCCTGTTTGCGCTGCTGCCGGATGTGCGCTCGGCAGTGGCGGCGCCGCTGCGGTCGGTCGGTGAAATAAATGGCGCGCTGGAGATCGCCAGTCCCGAGGAGTTGGCCTTCAGCAGCAATGATAGCCTGGTGCTGGAAATCCTGGCCGATCTGATCGGCGTGGCAGTGCACAACTCGCGCACCTATCAAGAGATGGAATCGCTGGCGACTCTTGATTCACTCACCGGTCTACTGAATCGGCGCACAATTTTTGCGCAGTTGATGGCCGAATGGGCGCGTTCGCAGAGACGGACGCGCGCGCTGGCGCTGATCAGTATTGATATTGACTCCTTCAAAAGCTTGAACGATACGCACGGCCACATGGTCGGCGACCAGGCCCTGCAAGCCGTGGCCAATGCTATTCAAAGCACCCTGCGCCGCGAGGATTCGGCCGGGCGTTTGGGCGGAGACGAATTCTTGGCGATCTTTCCGGAGACCGATCAGGCCGGGGCGCTCAAGGCCGCCGGGCGGCTGCGCGATTTGTGTCAGAGTCTGGTGATCGAATCAGAAACGGGCGCGATGGCGCCGGTGACGGTCAGCGTGGGCGTGGTGAGCTATCCCGAAACGCAAGCCGCCGAGCCGACCGACCTTTTGCGCGCCGTTGACCGCGCACTCTACCGGGCGAAGACCGCCGGCCGCAATCGAGCGGCGGAATAGCCGGCTGATCACAAATCCCGTTGGCCGAACTGCCTGACCGCTACGCCCAACAACGCCGCGGTGTACAAGGCGGCGTAGAGGATCATCATCGCGCTGGGAATCGAAACCACGAAGAACGGGCCGAAAGAAATCCCCAGGGCGCGCACGGAAGCTGAGGTCATTTCGTACGCCGCTCGCCGGAACAGGGCTTCGCTGGGGATGATCAAGCTGGTCACGACGCCGATATTCATGGCCGTTTGATTCTTCAACACCGCGCCGATTTGCTCCACCCAACCGCCGATAAAGGCGATGCCGTACAACCCGAAGATCGTGCCGCCGGTAGCCAGGGTGGAGAGCGTGCTGCTGCAGGCCAACGTGAGCGTCATGATGAGCAGGCTTTCGAGGTACATCAACCCGATGCCGGCCGGCACGTTCGGCACGGCATGGCCATAACCCAAGTACACGCTCCCCACGACGCCGCCGACCATCAGCGCCAAATACAGCGCGATCAATCCGGCAAAACCCAACCACTTGCCCAGCACCACTTCGGCGCGGCGCACCGGCTTGGTGACCAAAGCCTGAATGGTGCCGCTGTTGATTTCTCCGGCCAGCGT
>CAYYCF010000273.1:0-3681 GCA_964470235.1 uncultured Anaerolineales bacterium
ATCCCTTGACAGTTTTTTGGCCAAGCGTCGAATCTAAGCGGCCAACATTCCATGCAAACTCCACGGGCTCGTTTTGGTAATCGAGACGCTTGCCAGTCGTCCGTGCCAATCGGCCTCGTCCTCGAAGAACACAATCTTGTTTGTGCGCGTGCGGCCCTTCCATTTGCCCTTGTGCTTCTCCTCGACCAAAACTTCCGCCGTTTGCCCCAGCAGTTTGGCGTTGATCTCGCCAAGTATCCCGGCCTGCTGTTCGTCCAGCATTTTCAGCCGCCGCAATTTTTCTTCTTCCGGCACGTCGTCCATCAGGCGCCGTTCGGCCACCGTGCCGGGGCGCGGCGAATATCGCGCCAGATGGGCCACGTCGAGTTTCAGTTCGGCCAACAGATCAAAGGTGCGTTGGAATTGCGCTTCGGTTTCGCCCGGAAAACCGACGATGATGTCGGTGGCGAGGCCGACGTTCGGGATGCGTTCCCGGATGCGCTGGGTCAAACGGCGGTAGTCGTCTGCGGTGTACCCGCGTTTCATCTCCGCCAGCACCGAGTCATCACCGGCCTGCACCGGCGCTTCGACGTGTTCGCACACTTTGGGCAGTTCGGCCACCGTATCCAGCAACTCGTCCGTCACGTAACTTGGATGCGATGTCAGAAATCGGATGCGCTCGAGGCCGTCAATCCCGTTGATCACCCGGAGCAATGCCGCCAAATTTGGGCCGTCGGGAATATCTTTGCCATAGCGGTCTACAATCTGCCCCAGCAGAGTCACTTCCTTGACTCCCTGCGCCGCCAGTGCGCGCACCTCCGCGGCGATCTCGCCCACCGGCCGTGAGCGTTCAATGCCGCGTCGGAACGGAATGATGCAGAACGTGCACGCATGCGAGCAGCCGAACACGATTGGCACGTGCGCCGTAACCGCCCGGCCGCGTTCGGCCAGCGGCAGGGCAAAGCCGTCGCTCTGCGGTTTCAAAATTGTTGTGATTTCATCCTGCAAAGCGAAACGGCGCGCGGTCTCGGCCTCGAGTTGCGAAAAACCGTCACGCTCGGCCAGCAATTCCACCAACGGCCCTGGTTCGGATGGCGGCGAGAACACATCCACCATCGGAAAGATTTGCTTCAACCTTTCGCCGCCCTTCACCCCGACCATACAGCCCATCAGGTTGATCACCACATTCGGATTCTTCTCTTTGAAAGGGGCGAGCGTGGTTAACCGCCCCACGGCGGAATCTTCGGCCTGCTGGCGCACCACGCAAGTATTCAGCACGATCACGTCGGCGGCCTCAATTCTTTCCGACGGGGCGTAGCCCAACTTCTCCAACGCCGAGGCCACCCGCTGTGAATCGGCGGTATTCATTTGACAGCCCCACGTTTGGATGAAATAGGATTTCATTGGTCTCGAATTCTACCATTAAGACCATCGGGGTTTTCAAAACCTCTAAGGCTTGTATTCTCGTCCGGTTGACGACTTTCCCTATTTTATGAGATATTCGTCTGCGCGCACCAGTGCAGGGAGGGTTTCAAATGGTACAACGCAAACGGGCAGTAGTTTTTTGGCGAGTGCTCATCGTGGCGCTCATCTTGGTAGGTGTCGGTGGGCTGGCATTTGCAATGGTGCAATTTACCAGCGGCGTGTGGATGCTGTTCGCCACGCCTACGCCGACTGCCACCTTTACGCCGACTCCGGTCATTCCCACGTCCACGCTTTACGTGCCGAGCGACACGCCTACCGCCACCGCCACGCCGCCGCGCACCGAGCCGATCACCTACACCGTCGTCAGCGGCGACACGTTGACTCTAATCGGCGCGACCTACGGCGTGGATGTGGAAACATTGATCCACTACAACAATTTGGCTTCGCCCGATTTGTTCGTGGGGCAGCAACTCAACATCCCGCCCTCCGATTACATATACGAGCCGCCGACGCCGACACTGATCCCCACTGGTCTGCGCCCCGGCACCGTCATTAGCTACACCATCACGGCCGGCGATTTGCTCGGCCTGATTGCGGAGAAATTCAATTCGCGGGTGGACGATATAGTGAATCTGAATCGCGATATTCTGCTCGACCCCAACAACATTCCGGTGGGCGTCACGATCAAAATTCCGTACAACAGCATCCTCATTACCCCTTCGCCTACGCCCCGGCCGACAAGGACGAGAGCGCCGTGACCGCGTGTTCCCTCACCAGCGGATCCGTTTCTGAAATCAAACATTTCTCTAACGCCTGGCGCGCGCCCTCGCCGCCCATGTTGCCGAGCGCAACGGCCACGTTCCGCAAGTAGCCGCGGCGTTTGGCGCGTTTAACCGGACTGCCTTTGAATTTGGCGTTGAACTGTTCGGCAGTCAAAGAAAGTTCAGCGGCGAGCTCCGTAGTAGCGACTTCAGTCGCTGTATTGGGTGGACGACTGAAGTCGTCACTACGGTCGTCACAACGGGTTATATCTGCAAAGCGAACGTTCCACGGGCAAACGGCCTGGCAAATGTCGCAACCGAAAATCCAACTTCCGGTTTTCCGGCGCAGGTCTTCAGGGATCGGGCCTTTCAACTCAATGGTGAGATAGGAAATGCAACAGCGCGCGTCGAGGGCGCGGCCATCGAGAATCGCGCCGGTGGGGCAAGTGTCAATGCAGCGAGTGCAGGTGCCGCAGTGGTCGGCGGCAAACGGCGGGTCGGGCGGGAGTTCGAGATCGATCAGCGCTTCGCCCAGCAAAAAATAGGACCCGGCGCGCGGGTTGATCAGCAGGGTGTTCTTGCCGATCCAGCCCAGCCCGGCGCGTTGAGCCAGATCGCGCTCCAACAACGGGCCGGTGTCGGCATAAATCTTGTGCGCGATGGGTCGGCCTGTTTCCGATTCGAGCCACGCAATTAGCTCGCGCAATCGCTGAGGGATACCATCGTGATAATCGTCGCCCAGCGCGTACGCGGCAATTGGGCCGGTCGTGTTCCCCGCCGGGTAGGGCAGGGCGGCGACGATGATCGTTTTACATTCGGGGAAGATGAGGCGCGGGTCGGCGCGTCTTTGGCGGGCGCGGTCGGCGGCGAGATAGTGCATGTGCCCGTGCATGCCGTCGGCGATCCATTGTTCGTATTGAGCGACGTGCGGCGGGGACTCGGGCGTTGTGAGCCCGCAGAAGGCAAAGCCCAGTTCGCGGGCATGGGCCTTGAGGCGGGCGGGAAGATCAGTCAACGGATGAAACGGATTCAACGGATATGATAACAAATGTGATCGGATGTCATTCTGCATTCCGCATTCATCACTCTGCATTCATTCTTTGTCTTCCAGCCAGGCGCTCAACTTTTCCAGCCCGCCGATGATGAGCACTAACACGCCGATCGTGCCGAGCGCGACCAGGATGCAGGCCAACGCGCCGACTACGCCGCCGCCGCCGTAGAACAGCCCGATCAACCCCAACCCGATGACGAACAAAATGACGAAGAAACCGATCAGCAGGTTGCGGTCAGTGGCGGCGCGTATGGCGCGGTAGTTGGAGGGCGGCTTGGAGGGGGTGCCAGCCATCAACGCTATTTCTTGCGGCGGACGGCTTCCAATTCGGCGCGGAGGCGGGTGGCTTCAGCTTCGGCCGACTCGGCGCGGCGTTGCGCGTCGCCGAGTTGTTTGGCTTGCAACTCAATCCGCTCGGCCTGCTGTTCGATCTGATCAGTCTGCTGTTCGATCTGATCAGTCTGC
>CAYYCF010000274.1:0-3669 GCA_964470235.1 uncultured Anaerolineales bacterium
GAACAGTGGCGCGATCATGATCGGCAGGCCGGCAAGCTTATGGATCGTGTGACGGCCATGGAGGCGCAGATAGCCGACGCCACCGGAGCAGTACGCAATCTGCAGGCCATAGATCAATCGCGTTTGCAGGTGCTCTTCCAGCTCATTCGTGAAGGCCTGGCCGAATACGATCAGACGATGACGAAGGTGAGATGAGACCGTGCATGTCATTGGCACCGCCGGTCACGTCGATCACGGCAAGTCCGCCCTCGTTCAGGCCCTCACCGGCATCCACCCCGACCGACTCAAAGAAGAACGCGAACGCGAGATGACGATTGATCTCGGCTTCGCCTGGTTCGATTTGCCCGGTCCCGGCGGCGAACCGGTAGGCGTGATTGACGTGCCGGGCCACCGCGACTTTATCGAAAACATGCTGGCCGGAGTCGGCGGTATTGACGCCGCGCTGTTCGTGGTGGCCGCCGACGAAGGCGTGATGCCGCAGACGCGCGAGCATCTGGCCATTCTCGATCTCCTGCAAATCGGCGGCGGCGTGATCGCGCTGACGAAAATTGATCTGGCCGATTCCACCGAATGGATCGATCTGGTTTCGGGCGAGCTTTCGCAATTGACTCGCGGCACCGCTTTGCAGTCGGCGCCTGTCGTTCCCGTGTCTGCAAAAACAGGCTACGGATTGGACGCGCTCCGGCTCGCGCTGGCCGACTGCCTCGCCGCCCGGCCCGCTCGCCGTGATCTCAATCGCCCGCGCCTGCCCATCGATCGCGCATTCACGATGTCCGGGTTTGGCACCGTCGTCACCGGAACACTGCTCGACGGGTCGTTGAACGTCGGCGACGAGATGACCATCCTTCCATCGAATCGCGCCGCGCGCATTCGCGGCCTGCAAACGCACAAAACGAAGCTGGACTCCGCCGTGCCAGGCAGCCGCGTTGCGGTGAATCTGAGCGGAGTGCAACTAGACGAAGTCCGGCGCGGCGACGTGTTGTGCCGCCCGGACACGCTGCGCTCGACCGAATTGCTTGACGCGCAATTCCGCCATTTGCAGGACGCGGACTCGCCGCTCAAGCACAACGCCGAAGTGAAACTGTTTGTCGGCGCGTCGGAAACGTTGGCGCGCGCGCGTGTATTAAGCGGCGACGAACTGCAACCCGGCGAAACGGGCTGGCTGCAGATCGTGTTGGCTGATCCGGTTGTGGTTGTAAAAGGAGATCGATTTATTCTGCGCCGCCCCTCGCCGGGAGCCACGCTCGGCGGCGGCTTGGTGGTTGACCCTCATCCGCGCCGCAAGCATAAACGCTGCGACCCCGAAATACTGGCGCGTCTGGAGACGCTCCTGCGCGGCACGCCGAGCGAAGTTCTATTGCAAGCCGTCGAGTCGCTCGGTTCCGGCCCACTCTCGGCGGCGATTGCCAGAGCCGGACTCGATTCGGAATCTGCCGATCAAGCCATTGCCGACCTCGCCGCCGCCGGCGATCTAATTACCCTCGACCACCCCCACGCCGGCACACTGAGCGAAGCCGAAGTGCCCACGCTCCCGCACTCCCTTGTCGCCTCACGCGCCACCGTCCACCGTCTCACTCGCGCCACGACCGAACTGCTCGCGGCCTTTCACGCGGCGAACCCCCTCCGCCCAGGACTTCCGCGAGAGGAATTGAAAAGCAAACTTAAACTCGCGCCCAAAGTGTTTAATGCTTTTGCGGTTTATGCCGTTGCGCAGGGCACGGTGGTGGAGAGCGGCGCGTTTGTGCGTTTGCCAACTCACGAAGTGAACTTGACTCCGGCCCAGCAATCGAGTGTGGACACACTGCTGGCAACATTCCGGCGCGACCCGCACAACACGCCGTCGGCAAAAGAGGCCGCCGCCGCCGTTGGCGACGACGTGCTGACGGTGCTGATTGATCGCGGTGATCTCGTGCAAGTGTCCCCCGAAGTCCTCTTTTTGCGTGAGACTTGCGACGCGATGGTGAAGGCCGTGCGCGATCATCTGCTTGCCAACCGCGCCGTCACGGTCGCGCAGGCGCGTGATATGTTCAACACCTCGCGCAAATATGCGCTGGCGTTTCTGGAATATCTCGATTCGATGGGCGTGACGGTCAGGCGGGGAGACGAGAGAGTATTGAAGTGATTCCGTCAACGGATTGAACGGATAAAAATGTAATCATCCGTTCCATCCGTTCAATCCGTTGACGAAATAATGGAGACAAGGAAACTATGACTCAGAATAGCAAGCAATCAAAAAACGCAAAGGCGGCAAGCCCGGAGAGCGAGCCGCTCAAAGTGAACTGGTGGGCGATCCTGCTGGCCGTAGCCATTGTGGGCGGGGCGCTGTTCTACTCACAGTCGCAGGGGAACAGGATCGCCACGGCCCCGGCGGCGGCAGCCGGTGATTGTGCCGACGGGACGTCGTCGAAGCAATACTCGTCCGCGCCGCCGATGACGATTGACGCGAGCAAGCAGTATTCTGCTACGGTCAAGATGGCGAAAGGCGGCGAGTTCGTGATTGAACTCTATCCCGACAAAGCGCCGATCACGGTCAACAGTTTTGTGTTCTTGGCGCGAGAAGGTTATTTCAACTGCGTGACGTTCCATCGCGTGCTGGAAGGCTTCATGGCGCAGGGCGGCGACCCCACCGACACTGGGAGTGGCGGGCCGGGATACGAATTTGTCAACGAAGACAGCGATTTGAAGTTTGACAAAGAGGGCGTGGTGGCTATGGCCAACGCCGGGCGCGACACCAACGGCAGTCAGTTCTTTATCACCTTTGCCCCGGCAGAGTTCCTGAATGGCGGTTACACGATTTTCGGCCAAGTGACCGAGGGCATGGAGGTGGTGAACGCTATCACGCGCCGCGACCCACAGGCCAACCCGAATTTTGCGGGGGATATGATCGAGAGTGTGACGATTAAGGAGAAGTGAAAGTTCTCACCATAGAGACACGGAGGTGTTTTGCACTAGACAGACGTATTGTGACAGGGGGTACAAGGTGCGCTTGCCCAGCAATGGGTAAAGAAAGTCTAATGTGCTGCAAGTCAGATGTATGGTACAAATTTCGCATTCCGGTGTGGTGAGCGGGGGTTGCAACACAAATCATTTTGAGTATAGAGACGGAGCCGCCGTCCCAAAGGCCGCTGGTGTGGAGCAAACAGTCGTCGTCGAGCAGATTGTAATTGTTGAGCAGACAGCCCAGCCGACGCAGTCCGCCGGTGAAGGGCGGGCACGTCCACTACGCTTCCCATTCTGAAAGAGGTATGCGATGACAGTGCTATCATCACGCAGAACTCGCCGGACAGCACGTGCCGGGCGCCGCCGACTCTGGATCGGTTTGGGCTGCAGCCTGCTGGTCGTTGCACTGATTGTCGTGGCCGTCGTGGGGGGTCTCGCCTGGTGGTATTCTCTGCCGGCCGAGCCGCTCACGGTGACCTTCTCGCAGCCTACGTCCCCGCCGCAACTTGCCTCCGGGGAGGCGATCATTTTTGTGGGCGCGGCGTCCGGCGCAACCGGGGTAGTGCAGATCGATCTGCTGGTGGACGGCGTGCCGGCAGGGCAGCGCGTGGCCGACGAACCCGTCCCGCAACTGGAGGCGGCTTTTCCATGGTCGGCGACGGCCATAGGCCCGCACACGATTGACCTTGTCGCGCACGACGCGCGCGGGCAGACGAGTGCGCCGGCCAA
>CAYYCF010000275.1:0-3646 GCA_964470235.1 uncultured Anaerolineales bacterium
ACAAGCGGTCGTTCGAGGCGGGTTTAATGGGATCGGACGCGGCGGGGTTGTTCAAGCCAAAATAGCGCAGTCAGCGACCGCAACCGAAGGAATCCACGAAGGCACACGAAGACACACTAAGGTTTTCTTCGTGTTCCTTCGTGTCCTTCGTGGATCGAAATCTTCGCGGTCAACACTATTTCGTCGGCACAATCGTGATCAAGCGCGGGTCAACACGATTGTTGATGTTTGAAATCTCCACATCCTCGTGAATCAACCCGGCCCAGAAATATTGCGGGTTGCGGGCTTCGATGATCTTGTCCAGCACAATGCCGCCGGTGACGACCGCGCGCTCGCCGGGCATTAAGTAGTAGTGCGACTGCCCGTTCTCCGTGAGCGCCGTCAGCGTTTGCGGCGTGCCGAGCGCCCACCGCCAGGGGTAGTCGCGAATGCACGAATCGCAATCAATCCCCACACGCCACGCGCCGGACTCTTCGTAATAGCCCAGCGTGTTCGGGTTCGTCTCCATCGAGTCGTACACCCAACCCGAATACGGCCCCGAGGTGCGGATGGGCGCGGTGCCGTAATTCTCCACCGTCACTGTGAAATACAATGTGTTGCCGATCACGACCGTGGTTTCAGAAAATTGCACGTCGCCCTGATATATTTCGGCGCGAGGCAGGCCGCTGTTCTTGAGCGTGATCGTCGTTTCGGTCTGTGTCTTTTGGCCGATCTTGTCCTCGGCTTCGGCGCGCACCGTGTAAGTGCCATCCGGCGGTGGATTCACGCCGAGATCAATCCCCCCGTCGTAATCGTACGTGTGCAGACCCGCCCGCCCAGGCAGGGTGGCCGTCCCCGCTTCGGCCATCGGATACTGCGCCCCATCCGGCCCGATGAGTGTGACGTGCAAACCAGTATCGGGAATCTCTTTTTCGAGCCAGACGTTGATCGTGGCGCGATCGTCAATGCCGTCTTGATTGGGCGTGAACACGGCCGGGCTGGCCGACAGCGATTTGAGATCGGGCAAGGCCGTATCGGCGTTTTCGACGATGAGTGTTCCCTGCGCTTGCGACGTTTCGCCGTTCGTAGTCGCTTCGATCATCCAAGTGTATGGGCCGTCGCGCAACACACGTTTGAGTATTGTCGCGCCCGTTTGATCGGCGGGCAGTGCGTAGCCCTCGACAACGCCCGAAAAGAAAAGCGAGTGCTCGCCGGAGTCGCGCGGCTGCGAATTGCGGAACACGTACCGAGCGCCCTGCGAGTCGAGGAAGTAAATGGAAACCGACGCCGGTCGGCGTAAGGCGTACGTGACCCGCGCGATGTCGTCAATGCCGTCGGCGTTCGGCGAAATAGCGGTGTGGCTGAATTCGGCGGAGGCGATGATCGGCCCGGCCGGGCGCAGAACAACACTCGCCAGGCCGAGGAGGGCGGCGAGGGTGATGAGGGCGATGAGTGTGACTGCGATGGGGTTGAGGCGCATGTGTCTATTTTACCGTAAGCACGCCAAGCATCACCGGCGACCCCTCGATCACTTCCCCCGTCGCCGTATCATACATCCCCACCGACAAACTATACCTGCCCGGCGGAGTGTCCAACGGAATAATCGCGCCGCGCAATTCGGCCTGCGGCTCGCCCGCTTTCCAATCGGTGACAGGTGAGAATCCATTGTCCGGTTCTGAATCGCGGCCAAAGATCAACGCGCCGTCGGCAGCTTGTCCGTGCAGGAATATCGTGACTCGAGTCGTGGTTGGCCGGGTCGCTTCCCATTTCAGCGCAACGGCCAGCGCGTCTCCTGGCGAGAGCGCGGCCTGCACTTCCGGCGCAGTCAATCGCAGCCCATTGGCAAACTCGGAAGTGATCTGATGTGTCGAGTCCGTCGGCGTTGGCGTCAACGCAAATAGCGCGATGTGCGCGCTGCCGATCCATTGATCGTAAACCAACGCCGAGCGCGCGGCCAGCCAACGCCCAGCCATGTTTCGGGCGTCAAGCTGATCAATTCGATAATCCAACAGCCAGACGCGCGGCTTTCCAATAGTGATCGCGGACATATCGGCGTCGAGCGATTCGGGCGTGAAAAAGCCAAGCGTGTAATCGGGGCGCGGCGCGCGCGGCAGGTAGGCATCGAGGTATCCCGGCATCCAACCCCAGCCGTAAATCGCCGCGTCGCCTGTCCGCATCAGCGGGCGCATGGTCCCGGCTACGGGGCGCCAGTCTTCGGCGGGGTCGGAGGGAGTGGTGTAGTGAGAGAGGAGAGTCGGAGTCCAAAAAATCCCAAATCCCAACATCCAAATCCCAAAGCGCACGATTCCGCGTCTGGCGATTGCCAGGTGTGATCTGCCATCTGCGATCCGCGATATGCCATACGCGATAGGCCATATGCCATTTGCCGCCAGGATCATCAACGGCGGAACGGTGTACAGCACAAAACGGGGAAAGAAGAATTGGTGATAGGAGTTGAGCGCAAAGCCCAGTACAATTGGAGCGATGATCCAAGTAGTCAAAACCCCAACTCCCAACTTCCAACTTCCAATCTTCAACTTCCAATCTCCAACTTCCAACTTCCGACGTCCATACCCCCATACTCCCACACCGGCAATGGTCAATACCGCTGCCGCAACAGCCTCCGCCCACGCCCCGCTTGCTTCCGGCCCCTGAGTCAGTTCAACAGCATGGCGGCTGAAAAATTGAAGCGGCCCGTTCAATCCTTGAAACTCGCCCGTCTCGCCGCGCACTGCCGCGCTGGTGCCGCCGTAGGTGAGGAGGATGAAGGGGAGCAGAAGGGCGGCGACCGAAAGTTGTGCGCCGATGAGCAGCGTCCAGTGTCGGGCAGAGTGTTCCAATGCCAACTTCCAACGGATGGGAAACGGAAAAGCGGATGCGGTCGGCCTCCCATCCGTTTTTCCGTTTAGGAATCCGTTGGAAGCGGCCAACATCCCCGTCCACACATTCTCCAACGCGATCAAAAAAACGGCGATGTAATGCGACCCTACAGCCAGCAACAGACTCACTCCCCATAACCCCCACACCCCCACACTTGTCCTGAGCGAAGCCGAAGGGCTCCCATACTTTTGTTTGCGGGCACGGGGAGATGGGAGCAACTTGAGCCATAAAAGCACAGAGGCCGTCGCCGCCATTGCGACTAAGCTATATCCTTTCGCTTCTTGCGAGTAATAAATCAGCATCGGCGAGGCAGCGCACAAGGCCATTGCGGTCAGCGCAACCGGGCGCGGCATTTTGAGATCGTGCGCCACGCGATAGACGACGGCAACGAGAATGACGCCCGGCAAAGCCGAGAACAGCCGCGCCGTGAACGCCGACCAGCCGACGGCGTCCAGCCACGCGCCCAAGAGCAAGCGATAGAGCGGCGGGTTGGTATCGGCCAACTTCACCGCCATGTGGGCGTTCGACACAAAATCGAGCCGCGCGAATAGCAAACTCAATCCTTCATCCCACCACAGCGCGCGAAAGTCGAGATGATAGAGGCGGAGGAAGGTGGCGAGGAGGAGAACGAGAAGCGGGAAAGCGTAACGGCGGAGTGAGCGAGTCATGGTTTGATCCACGAAGTCACACGAAGGAACACTAAGTTCTCTCGTAACTGGTCAACCGCACAGTTCCGTCAACGAATGACCAAGTCGAGGTAGGGACGACCCTTACGGGTCGCCCCCCT
>CAYYCF010000276.1:0-3645 GCA_964470235.1 uncultured Anaerolineales bacterium
CGAATAGACGAATGAGACGAATGGAAACGCGGTATAATCTGCCTTCGGAGGCTTGCGCATGGAAATTACTTGGTACGGCCATTCGTGTTTCCGGCTCACGGAGCGCGGGTTGGCTTCGATTGTCACCGATCCCTACAACGACAGCATTGGCTACGACTTGCCCCGCCTCAAAGCCGACATCGTGACGGTGAGCCACGATGCGCCCGGCCACAACAACATCGAACTGGTGAAGGGCGCGCGCCCGGTGACCAGCCCCGGCGAATATGAGATCGGCGGCGTGTTCATCACCGGCATTGCCACGAACCGCCCGGCTGAAAAGAAAAAGAAGGGCGAAGAAAGCGCCGGCAAGAATACGCTGTACGTGTTCGATTTTGACGGCCTCACCGTCGCCCACTTGGGAGACCTCGATCACGTCCCGACGCAATCGCAAGTGGAAGATTTGGGCGCGGTGGACGTGGCGCTGGTGCCGGTCGGCGGCGGCGGCGGACTCAACGCGGCGCAAGCCGCCGAGGTGATCAGCTTGATCGAGCCCTCCATCGTCATTCCCATGCATTACAAAACGGCGGACACCTCGCTCAAACTTGAACCGCTGAACAAATTCATTAAAGAGATGGGCTTGAGCAATGTGAAAGCTGAAGAAAGTTTGACAGTGAAGAAAAGCGGCCTGCCGGAAGAAACGCACGTGGCCGTGCTGGAATACAAGAGGGGATGAGATGGTCAAACTACTCATGAGTTGGGACATCAAGCCCGGCGTGGAGCAGGAGTATTTCGAGTTCGTCGTGCGCGAGTTCGTTCCTGGCATCACCAAGCTGGGGATCCAACCCACCGAAGCCTGGTACACGGTCTACGGCGACTGCCCGCAGATTCTCACGGCCGGGGTGGCGGAGACTTCGCAGGAGATTCGCCAAGCGATGGCGACCGAGGACTGGCAGGCGCTGGAAGAAAAGCTGGAAACGTACGTGGATAATTTGGAGAAGAAAGTGATTAAGGCGGGGGGCGGGTTTCAATTGTGATCAATGGATTTAACCGCAGAGACGCTGAGAAGGCGCAGAGTTCGCAGAGAACTTTTATCGGAATCTCTGCGGACTCAGCGTGAACTCCGCGTCTCTGCGGTGAAAGCGCCTCAAAACAAAAGCGGCCCGGTGGCCGTTTTTTTGTTTCCCGCTATTCTTCCGCCGAACTGGAAGATGCAGGACTGCTTTCGCTTTTCGCGCTCTTCTTGCTTTCTTTGACTTCCTTGGTTTCCTTGCTTTCCTTGGCTTCCTTGCCGTCCTTCTTCTTACTAGCGCTGTCCGACGTCAACGTCGCGCTCGACGCCGAACGGCTATCCGTTTTGTACCAGCCGGAGCCTTTGAACACGATGCCGGACGTCTGAATCACACGCCGCGCCGCGCTCTTGTTGCATTCGGGGCAACGCTTGATGGGTTTGTCGGCGAATTTTTGCGTGCGCTCGAACTCGACGCCGCAGTTGTCACAACGATATGCGTAGAGAGGCATAGTCTTCAACCTCCTTGTTGAATTGACAGACGTGATTATAGCAGGTTTGGGATTGCCGATTGCAGATTACAGATTGCCGATGGCTGATTTACCCCGCAATTGTATTCCCAGAACGTTAGAGCTGCGTTAATCCTCTATCTCCAGATCATCCCGGCCGGCATACAACGCCCGGCCCAGCATCCGGTCGTACGGCGTCCAAGCCTCGCCTTCACGGCGTTTGGCCAGCAATTCACGGAAGCGGTTAACTTGCGCGTCCAGTTCCTCGATCTGGTGCAGGGCCACCGCTTCCAACGTTTGCGGGCGGCGCGGCGACCCCCATTCGTAGCGCCCGTGGTGGCTGACGATCATGTGACGCACGCGCAGAGCCAATTCTTGAGGAAAGCCTTCAATGCCAGCGATGGCCGCCGCCGCCATTTCATCGGCGATCACAATATGGCCCACCAGTTCGCCTTCGTCGGTGTACTCGATGTCCGTCTGCCACGAGTATTCGCGCGTCTTGCCAATGTCGTGCAAGAGCGCGCCGGCGATCAGGAGCTCGGACTCGATTTCGGGGTAGAGCGAAAGAATGGTGTCGGCCAGCGCCAACACTTCGACGGTGTGTTCGAGCAGACCGCCGAGATAAGCGTGGTGCACGCGGCGCGCGGCGGGGGCGGCGGCGTACTTGCTCACGAAGCCGCCGTCGTCGAAAAAATGATGAACGAGCGCGCGCAAGTGCGGGTTTTGGAGTCGTTCCATCGCCGCGCGAATCGTCCCCAGCATCTCGTCCACGTTCTTCGTGGTCGCCGGTTGAAAGTCGCGCAGATCGTATTCGTTGGCATCGGCGCGGCGCAATTTGGCGACGATCAACTGCGGGCGATCCATGTACGACTCGACATCGCCCTGCGCCTTGACGACGTCGCCCTGCGCGAAAGTCTCGGCCAGTTCCGGCGCGCCTTCCCACACCCGCGTCAGCAAACTGCCCGTGCGGTCGGTCAACACCAGCGTCAGAAACTGCCCGCGCGAGCGGTCACGGAACGGCTCGAGCTGTTTGTGCCGCACCACAAAAAATCCGGTGATGCGGTCGCCGGGTTTGACCTCGCGGACGTACATGCCTTTTTGAGAGTGAAAGTAATCAGTCATTACGGAAGAATGAAACCACAGATTACACGGATGTCACTGATTTGTTTCGTTCACAATCTGTGCAATCGGTGTAATCTGTGGTTCCCTACTCAGCCAGTGGAAGTGTGAACGAAAACGCGCTGCCGCCTTCGGGACGGTTCTCGACCCAAATGTGCCCGCCCTGCGCCTCGACGGCCAGTTTACAAAATGCCAGCCCCAGCCCCGACCCGGCGCGCCGCCCCTTGCGGCCTTTCACCTGCGCAAAGCGATCAAAAATGCGCTCGCGATACTCGTCGGGGATGCCGGGGCCCGTATCCAACACTTGGCACACCGCAAAGCGCCCGTGGAGGCCACGACGTGGCGGCGACTCTTCCAGGAACGCGCTCAGGGCGATCTGGCCGCCGGAAGGCGTGAACTTGAGCGAGTTGTCAATCAGGTTGGTGAACACCCGCATCACTTTGTCCTGATCGATCCGCAGCAGAGGCAAGTCCGGCGGCACTTGGTTTAATAGCACAATCTCCTGTTCCGTCGCCAGCGAGTCCAATGAAGTGATCGCATTCTGCGCGATGGCCCGCAGCGAGTGCGGCTTGAGATCGAACGTCATCTGCCCCGCTTCCATCTTGGAAATATCCAACATTGAATCCACCAACGCCAGCAACCGTTGGCTGGAGCGGGTAGACACTTCCAAGGCGCGGCTGATGGTGCCCGATTTGTCGGCCGGGACAGCGAGGTCTTCAATCAGCCGCAGACTGCCCAGCACCGCCGTCATCGGACTGCGCAAGTCGTGGATGATCATACGCGACAACTCCTCGCGCACCTCTTCGATATCTTTTTCTTCCGTGATGTCCCGCAGGGTAATCACCCAACCGATGACGCGTATATCCTCGTCGAGGACGGGCGTGCCGGAGCGGTCGAAGAAGCGCGGCGTGGGCGTGTTGACTTGATAAGTCTGTTTGGGCGCGATGACCATGCGTCCCGCAGAAATGTTCTCGAGCAAGTCGAGCAAGACTTCGGGCGTGTAGCCCAGCCTCTCCGCGATAGCCATATCGG
>CAYYCF010000277.1:0-1575 GCA_964470235.1 uncultured Anaerolineales bacterium
CGGTTCGGCGCTGAATCGTTTCGATAACCGCTCCGACGATTCCACCGAGGTGGTGCCGATCAACAGCGGCTGCCCCTGCGTGTGCCGCCGGAGCGCCTCTTGCGCGATGGCGCGCAGTTTGGCCTCTTCACTGCGGTAAACGCCGTCGGGATAATCCTTGCGCCGGTACCACAGCGGCCGGTCGGGGTCCGTTTTGTAGGCGATGAACGAAAACTTGTAGCCGTTCTCTTTCACGTCGCGCTCGACCAGAGTCGAATCGGTTTGGGCTTTGTATTCGATGTTCTTGGGGATCGGCACGACGTCGAGTTTGTAAATCTTGTCGAACTCTTCGGCTTCGGTGAGCGCCGTGCCGGACATGCCGGCCAGTTTTTCGTACAACCGGAAAAAGTTTTGCAGGGTGATGGTGGCGTAGGTAATGTTCTCAGCCTGAACCGGTACGCCCTCTTTGGCTTCGACCGCTTGATGCAAGCCATCCGACCAGCGGCGGCCCAGCATGGCGCGCCCCGTGTGCTCGTCCACGATGATCACCCGCCCGCCCTGCACCAGATAATCTTTGTTGCGTTTGAAAATATACTCGGCGCGCATGGCTTGCTCCAAGTGCGCCTGCAATTGCGCCTGTTCCGGAGTCAGGTCTTCGGGGCGGTCGGGGTCGCGCAGTGGCCGCCCGATCAGTTCTTCAATTTTGTCGTAGCCTTCGTCGTTGAGGGCGAGACTGCGCCCGCGCTCGTCAATTTCGTAATGGTCGGGGCGCAGGCTTTTGACGGCGCGCGCCAGTTCTTGATACAGCGCCGCGCTCTCGCCCGCCGGGCCGGAGATGATCAGCGGCGTGCGCGCCTCGTCAATCAAAATGTTGTCTACTTCGTCCACGATGGCGTAGATCAGTTCGCGCTGGCGTTTTTCGGCCAGCACCGTCGCCATGTTGTCGCGCAGATAGTCGAAGCCGAATTCGTTGTTCGTGCCGTAGACGATGTCGGCGGCGTAGGCCTCGCGGCGCTCGACCACGCGCATGAAGCGCGAGTCTTCTTGCGCGCTGTCGCGCGCCGGATCAAAGAGAAACGCCTTGCGCGCGTTTTCGGTGCGGGAAGCGTCCTGCAGAATGCCCACCGACAGGCCGAGGGCGTGAAACAGCGGCCCCATCCAGCGCGCATCGCGCCGCGCCAGATAATCGTTCACCGTCACCAAGTGCGCGCCGCGTCCGGTCAGCGCGTTGAGATACAGCGGCAGGGTGGCGACCAATGTCTTGCCTTCGCCCGTTTGCATTTCGGCGATGCGCCCGGCGTGCAGCACCATGCCGCCGATGAGCTGCACGTCGTAGTGCCGCAAACCGATGGCGCGCGACGCAACTTCGCGCACCAGGGCGAACGCTTCGGGCAGAACGTCGTCCAGCGCGGCTTGAACGGCGCGCTTCATATCGTCCGGCTCGACGTCGTTCAACGCGGCTTTGACCTTCGCCCGCAGTTCATCCGATTTGGCGCGCAGAGCGTCGTCGCTCATGCCCTCGACCTGCGAAGACAGGGCGTTGATCTGTTCGACGATCTCGGAATACTTCCGGATGTCTTTTCTATTGGGGTCGCC
>CAYYCF010000277.1:1675-3644 GCA_964470235.1 uncultured Anaerolineales bacterium
GATGGATTGGGTGAGTTTTTGTCGGGCTTCACAATGCGGACGTTTGAGGGTGAAGAAATCTCCGGCATTGGGCCGGCTGAATCGGGCCGCCAGAGGAGGCGGCCGATTTTGGATTGCCAACCGTCGAGGATTTTTGGCGGCAGGATGCGCTTGTATTCCAGCCGCTTACGCCCGAAGTTGAGCAGGAGGCCGACACGCAAGCCGGTGGCCGCCATGTAGACGATCACTTGCGCGATGTTTTCGTTGGTGAGTTGATGAGGGAATGCTTTGCACTCGACGATGACGCCGTTATCCACCAGCGCATCAAGATACAACCGCCCCAGCCACGTTTCGCCATCCCAGATTTCCACAAAATACTCGTCCGCAACCTGCCGCCCCTCTTTACGCACCTCTTCTATCAGGTCGCGTTGATAATGCCGCTCCTTCAGCCCTGGCCCGATTCTCGAATGCACACGCATCGCCGCGCCGATGATGGCGAAGGTAATATCACCGTGAGGCACTTTGGGATCGAGAGGCATAGGGAAGTCCTTGTGAGAGTGGCAACGGATGGGACGGGTATCGGATGGGGAGCGGTTTAGCGGGAGTGTAGCGCCACTCCGACTCATCCGCTAATCCGCTAGACATCCGCTTTCCAAACCCCTCAGGGCTTCCGCGCGTCGAACGTCACCGCCTCGCTCAGCCCGCTCGCCAGCACTTGCGCGTCGCCGCCCACCGTTTGCAAATACAAGCCCCACTGCCCGCCGATCAACGCGCTGTAGACAAACCGCGTCCCATCGAGCCAACGCAAGCCGCCCACCGCTTGCGCGCCTAACGCAAACGGATGCGTGCCGGTATCCCGCGCCACGATTTGCGCCGAGCCGGGAGAATAGTAAGCATAGTTGAGCGAGTCAGGCGACCAGCCCAGCCCGTTGAAAAATTCCGCGTTGGACAAAACGACATCGCCCGTGCCATCGGTGGCGCGCAAGTGCAGCGCAGCAGCATTGGTGACTTGATCGATCTGCCCGTAGATCAGTTGCGTGCCGTCCGGCGAAATGTCTCCCTGCGGCTGGCCGCCGAACACAAAATTGCCCGCCGCCGACCCCAGCCGTTGCGCCGTTCCGTCGGCAGTGATGCGATAGATGGCGGCGTTGGAATCGGCGGCCAGCGGATCGGCGGAAGGGATGACGACGCCGAACGAGGCGCTATCCGGATTCCAGACGCCGAGGGGCTTCAATGCGTATTCACTGTAAGTGCTGATGAACGGAAACGCCAGCACGTTCTGCCGCAGGTTTGTGCCGTCGGCGTTGATGATGTCCATACCGTCGGGTCGAGAGACGGCGACGAGCGCCCCGTCCGGCGATACGGAAAACGCGCCCGCCGCGCCCTGCGCCAGCAAACGCGTGGCCAGGCCCGAGTCGGCGTCGGCAGACCACAAGTCGGCGTTGATGCGTTCACCGGGGCCGCCCTCGCCCGCCAGCTGCGTCCAGCGCGTGTCGAAGATCAGCGTGTGCGTTCCGGCGCGCCATTGAAAGTCCCGCGGCGAGTTGACGATGCTGGCATCGCCCGAAGGGATGTGATCGCTTCCCACCAACAAGGCTTGCCCTGATCCATCCGCGCGAGCCACCCACAGTTGGGCGGTGTCATTGGCGGCTTGAAGCGCGTAGGCGATGAGCGATCCGTCCGACGAAATTCTTGGATTGGTTAATCCGATGTCTTTGGCGATGACTATCGGCGGACTGCCTTCGGCGATCAAATAGAGAAACGCTTGATCGGCGTACGCGATTTTGTAGAGGGCCGGCGGCGGCAGTCCGATGAAGCCCGAGTCGGTGGGCGCGGCGGTTGGGGAATCGGTCTGGCCTGGGACGACGGTGACGCCGGGAGCGATCGCCCCCGCCGCGCTGGCCGTCAACGTGGCGGCGACCTGTGTGCGAATGTCGTCGAGTGATGGGACAGAGGGAGACGTTGACGGCACGCCCGGCACGGCGCAGGC
>CAYYCF010000278.1:0-1941 GCA_964470235.1 uncultured Anaerolineales bacterium
CATCATTGGCCGCAACGGGCGCAACATCCGCGCCTTTGAAATGGCCGCCGGGGTGGACGTGATCGTGGACGACACGCCCGAAGCGGTGACGATTTCCTCCTTCGATCCGGTGCGGCGCGAAGTGGCCCGCCGGTCGCTGGCGAAGTTGATCGGCGACGGGCGCATTCATCCGGCGCACATCGAAAAGCTGGTGGACGACGCCCGCAAGGAAGTTGAAACGGTGATCAAAGAAGCGGGCGAGCAGGCGGCGTACGAAGCCGGCGTGCCGGGGCTTCACCCCGAAGTTCTGCGCTTGGTGGGGCGGCTCAAGTTCCGCACTTCGTACGGGCAGAATCAATGGGCGCACTCGATTGAGTCGTCGCTGTTGGCCGGAGTGCTGGCCGCCGAAATGGGCGCCGACGTAGCCATGGCGAAAGCCGGCGGCCTGCTGCACGACCTGGGCAAGGCCATTGATCACGAAGTGGAAGGCACGCACGCCGCCATCGGCGCGGAGTTTGCCAAACGCTACAACGTGCATCCGCAAGTGGTGAACGCGATGGCTTCGCACCATCACGAGGTGGATCAGACCAGCGTGGAAGCGGTGATCGTCGAAGTGGCCGACGCCATTTCGGGATCGCGGCCCGGCGCGCGCCGCGAAAGCTTGGATTTGTACGTCAAGCGCATTCGCACCCTGGAAGACATTGCGTCGTCGTTCAAAGGCGTGGAACAGGCCTATGCTTTGCAGGCCGGGCGCGAAGTGCGTATCATCGTCGAGCCGGAGGACGTGGATGATCTGGCCGCGATTGAGCTTTCGAAAAATATTGCCCGCAAGATCGAAGAGTCGATGCAGTATCCTGGGCAAATCAAAGTGACGGTGATCCGCGAGAAGCGGGCGGTTGAGTACGCGAAGTGAAGCTTCATCCTCCCCTTGCCCCCTCCCATTCCTGCCGAGCAGGAGAGGGAGGGGGCAGGGCGGAGATTACGGTGCGGGGGGACGCCTTAGGCCTTTTGCGGCTTCCCGTAAAGAAACCAAAACTCCTCTCGCGGAAAAGCAGGCACAAGGTCGGCATCCCAAACGAACTCGCCGGAGATGATGATGTTCCTCAGCCGCCGATCAAGCAGAGCCAACCGGCTCCGATGCGCCTCGGCGGCGTCCACTTTTTCCACAATTGGCAACAGCATAGCTAAATAAACGCGGTTGGTGACGCTGGCAGAATAATTTTCAGCGCACGCCGTCGGGCTATCCGTGCATTCGTCTAATGCAGAGGCCCACACGTTGAGCCGGGAGCTAATTTCCTTCACGGCTTTTTTTTCGATGTTCACCGGCCAGCGAGCGAATAACGAGTCGGCCTCGCGGTCAAGTGCGGCGTATTCGATGAGCGCGGCCGGATCGAGTTGTGCTTGGCGAGCGGATAATCGGCGGCGCACAAATAATAGTCCGCCTAAAGTCAGCGCCGGCATGTGCGCTTTGCCGCCCATCGGCCAGAAGGCCGCGTCCGATTTGAGGTAGGCATCGAATTCGGCGAGGAAAGCGCGGAGGGTGGCGAGATCGGGGGGCATCGAGTATGGGGGTATGGGAGTGTGGGAGTGCGCACGCCCATACCCCCATACTCCCATACTCACTTCAGCCGTTCAAGTTTCCCAAACTCCGGCCGGCCTTGGATGGTTTGCCAACGGCTTTTGAGGTCGCCCAGATGCCATTCCCAGGCCGTATAGCCGTGCGGGTCGTCGTATTTGAATGCCGGTTTGAAGCCGATGATGTTGGTCACGCCTTGCGCCAACGCGGCCGACGCCGGTTTAGCGCGCAGGATCAGCCACTGACCCGGATGCCATTCCATGTCAACATCGGAGCCGTTGTACGTACCGCGCATGAGGATGGGCGGCTCGGCGCGCACGGTGTCGAGCCACAGGCCGCCGAAGCGCGCATCCCAAAAATTGGTGCGCACGCGCTCGGCGATGAGG
>CAYYCF010000278.1:2041-3640 GCA_964470235.1 uncultured Anaerolineales bacterium
CAGGCCGCCGAAGCGCGCATCCCAAAAATTGGTGCGCACGCGCTCGGCGATGAGGTAGGGACTGTTTTCGGGGGTGTTGTAGAACCAGGTTTGTGTTGTGGTAGTCATGTATTGGAAGTTGGAGTTTGGAAGTTGGAAGTTGGAGGAGCGATTTCCAACCTCCAACTTCCAACATCTAAAGTAGCAATCTCAACGGCTCTTCTAGTTTCTTCTTGAACGATTGCATAAACTGCGCCGCTTCCGCGCCATCGCTCACGCGGTGATCGGCGGAGAGGGTGGCTTTCATCACCTGGCCGACCGTGAGCGTGCCGTCTCTCACTACCGGCGTCTGCCGCACCGAGCCGACGGCCAGGATGGCGGCTTCCGGCGGGTTGATGATGGCCGTGAACGAGTCTACATCGAACATGCCCAAATTGGAAACGGTGAAGGTCGAGCCTTCAATGTCTTCGGGCCGTACTTTGCCCTCGCGCGCCCGGGCCGCCATCGCTTTTGATTCCGCGCCGATTTGCGAGAGCGATTTGGCGTCGGCGTCTCTGACGACGACGGTGAGCAGGCCGCCTTCGACGGACACGGCCAGGCCCATGTTGACGCGCCCGTGCCGGATGATCGTATCGCCGCCAAAGGAAGCGTTCAAGTTCGGAAAGTCGTGCAGAGCCAGCGCGGCGGCTTTGAGGATGAAATCGTTGACCGAGAGTTTCCCGCTGTCGCCCAGGATGTCGTTCAACTGCTTGCGCAAGCCCATCACCGCGCCCATGTCCACATCGCTCGTCACGTAAAAATGCGGCACGCTCGTTTTGCTTTCGGCCATGCGGCGGGCGATGGCGGCGCGGAGTTTGGTGAGGGGCACGGTTTTTTCGTCAACGGATGGAACCGCTTCGCGTGCAACGGATCGAAGGGAGGAAACGGATGATGAAGAGGGCGATGGGGCTTTGGGGAAGGCCTCAACGTCTTTCTTGGTGATGCGCCCTTCGGGGCCGGTGCCTGTCACTTGACGCGGATCGATTCCCAGTTCGTCGGCCAAACGGCGGGCGATGGGGGAGATGCGGAGAAATGTGGAGGTCGGAGGTTGGACGCCCAAAGGGCGGGAAGTTAGAGGGTAGCCGTTTGTTTTGGCCGGAGGCTGGCCGGCGGACAATGGCGGCGCTTGAATCGTCGGTCGTCGGTCGTCTTGCCTTTCAGCGCTTCGATGTCCACAGTCTCACCCGGCGCAGTGATGACGGCGATGAGCGCGCCCACTTTTTGATACGACCCTTCTTCTGCGAGTGTGGCCGCCACCGTGCCGGTGGCGAACGATTCCACTTCCACCGTCGCCTTGTCGGTCTCTACTTCGGCCAACACTTCGCCCTTTGCCACCGCCTCGCCCTGCTTCTTCACCCAACGGACGAGCTTGCCTTCGGCCATATCGAAGCCGAGTTTGGGCATAGTTATTAGTTCAGGCATCTTGCTCTGTCCTCTGTGAGCACGTACGTACGCAGGCATACACGTACACAAGTATACAGGTGGGCTACCTGTCTACCTGTCTACCTGTCTACTTGTCTACCTGTCTACTTGTCTACCCGTCTACTCATAACACTTCCCTCACAGCCTTAATCACATCCG
>CAYYCF010000279.1:0-3611 GCA_964470235.1 uncultured Anaerolineales bacterium
TGAAAGACATCAAAGCCGAAGTGACGCCGCTGGGCAACCCGGCCATGCCGATGACTATGCCCTTTGGGCCCGAAGCGTTTCAGAAAATTGACTGGCCCATCCCGACGGCGATGATGGCGACCCCTGGCTTCAATTTGATGGCCACCGGCATGATGAAGAAGTTGTTCCATGACAAAGGCGTGGCCTCCGTGCCTGAGATGCGCGCCATGTGCGTGGACGCCGGCGTCAACATGATCGCCTGCCAGATGACGATGAGCGTCTTCGGTTTCCAAAAAGAAGACTTCATTCCGGAGTGCACGGTGGGCGGCGCAGCCCAGTTCCTGGATTACGCGGCGGACGCCGATATTCAACTCTTCGTCTAGGGCAAATTTCATTTACGCATTTTTACCGCCGAGATCGCACACGCGAAGCGCGCCGAGAATTTCAGCGCAATCAACTCTGCGGTCTCAGCGCACTCTGCGGTAAATCTCTGCGGCGCGTAACATCATGGATAAATCAATCCCGCTGGCGCAGCGGCGGGATTTGCCTTGCCAATTTCCGGCGAGCCGGGAGAAGAAGGTCATACAAAAAATGGAAGAAGAGCCAAAGAAAATCCTATACGTTCAGACGCACGGCGTTGACATGCCCGAGCGCTCGGCCACTCCTTTCTATCTCGCGGCGGCGGGCGCGGCCATGGACGCCGAAGTGGGCATCTACTTCACGATGAACGGCCCGACGCTGCTGCAAAAGGGCGTGCCGGAAAAACTGATCGTCCCCAAAAAAGGCGGCGGCGGAAAAGAACTGGCGTATTTCATCAAACAGGCGCTCGATATTGGCGTCAAATTGTACGTCTGCCAGCCCTCGCTCGATCTGCACGCGCTCAAGTTTGAAGACATGATTGACGGCGTGGAAATGATCGGCGGCGCGGCCTTCAACGACATGGCGCTCAATGCGGATGCGGTCATCGCGTTCTAGAACGCGAAACTTCAAACTCCAAATATCAAACTTCAAAGGCGTGATTGAAGGTTGGTTTTTGGAGTTTGAAATTTGATCTTTTGGAGTTTGACATGGGTCTTTTTGCGGATAAATACCCCGACGTTCCCTACGAAGAAAAAGAGCGCCTGTGGGAAGCAGTGAAAGCGGACGTGCGTTTCCCGTCCGTGATTTACGGCTGTTATGAGTGCGGCATCTGCGTGGCGGCCTGCCCCTCGGCGCGGTTCTACGATTTCTCGCCGCGCAAGATCGCGCAGGCGGCGGCGCGCGAAGACATTAACCTGATCTACGAGCAGATGAACGACGACATATGGAACTGCTCACAGTGCTTCTCGTGCAACCGCTGCCCGCGCCAAAATTCCCCCGGCGGCCTGATCACCATCATCCGCGAAGTGTCGGTGAAGAACGGCCTCAAATCGGCCAAGCAAGCCCTCGAAGGCTATGGGCGCGTCATCTACAAAATCATGGGCACCGGCACGCAAGTCTCGCCGGACATGCTCCAGCCCGACGCCTTTCCCGACTGGGGTCCGCAGGTGCGCGAAGTGTCCGCCGAACTGGATATCTGGCGGCGCGCCCTGCCGCCGGAGACTCTGCACACCACCGCCACCGGCTGGCAGGTGGACGACAAAACGATCATCGAACTGTATCTGATCTGGCACAACACCGGCGTGATGGACATGATCGCCGAAGTGGACGAAGGCTTGCACATGATTTTGAACGACGTGATGGAAGAGAAGTTGGAAGAAGCAGGGTACGAAGCATAAACTTCAAAATCCCAAATCCCAACTTCCAAATCCCAAACGTCAGATACAGGAGGCATTCAGATGACAGCGCCAGCAAGTGTTATTCCTTACGACGCCGTGAACACCAAATCATCGCGCAAGTTTGAGCGCGACATCGAATACGCGCCCGAAGACTTCCACAAGCATCTGTTTGAATTGGAAGCCGACGGCGAGTGGATTGTCCAGCGCGTGCCGGAGCCGTACATCGAAGTGATGACCAAGTTCGGACGCACCAAAAAAATCCCCCTCGAACTGACCTGGCACCACAAATCGTGCGGGCAGTGCGGCCACATTCCAGGCTATTCCACTTCGATCTTCTGGCTCAACCGCAAGCTGAATCTGAAGTACATCGATCCCACGGATCAAACGTCGTGCACGGCGTGGAATTATTACGCCTCGGCCACCTCGAACGCTCCGGCCCAGGCCGGCGTCGCCATGCGCAACTTCGCGGCGGCCTACGAAACCGGCTATTACCCCATCATCCATTGCGGCACGTCTTACGGCCACTACAAGGAAGTGCGCGAAGAGTTGCTGCACCACGCCGAACTGCGGCATCAAGTGAAGGACGTGATGCGCAAGCTCGGCAAGCCGATGGTGATGCCGGAAGAGATCGTCCACTATTCGGAGTGGATTCACGCCGTCCGCGACCGCATCGCCGCGAACCAGAAACGCGATTTCTCCAAGATCGCCGTCGCCATTCACCCGGCCTGCCACTATTACAAATTGGTGCAGGAGGATGCGATCTACGATCCGGATATTTATGGGGGGCAGCGCACGGCCACCGTTTCGGCGACGGTGAAGGCGGTCGGCGCGGAAGTGCGCGACTACTCGACCTGGTTCGACTGCTGCGGCTTTGGTTTCCGCCACATCTTGGTTCAGCGCGACTATACGCGCTCGTTCGCCACGCGGCGCAAGATCGAAGTGATGAAAGAAGAAGCCAATCCGGACGTGGTGATCTCGCACGACACCGGCTGCGTGACCACGCTGGACAAGAGTCAATTCGTAGGCAAGGCGCACGGCCTCAACGTCGGCGTCCCGGTGATGTCCGACGCGCAGTTCGCCGCGTTGGCCATGGGCGCGCACCCTTACCGCGTATGCCAACTGCACTGGCATTCAACTGAATACCGCCCCCTGCTCGAAAAGATGGGCATTGATCACGAAAAGGCCTGGGCGGAATTTCAGGGAGACTTGACAGACCTGAAGAGCGGGAAGAAGGAATATTTGAGTTGGGAAGACGTGGACGCTCAGTAAGAGTAGACAGGTAGGCAGGTAAACAAGTACGTGTTTACTTGTCTACCTGTCTACCAGTCTGCCTGTTCACCTGTTTACCTGTCTACAGCATGGAGACCCTATGTCATCAGACACCACACTTATCATCGGCGGTGGGCCGGCCGGGCTGGAAGCGGCCAAATTAATCGGCGACCTCGGGCAGAAGGCGATTCTGGTCGAAAAACGCGACGCGCTCGGCGGCATCCCTATTGCCGAACACTACGCCGCGTTGACGCACGGGTTTCGCTCGGCGGAGGAGGCGATGAATGAGTTGATCGCCGCCGCCAAAGCCAACCCGACGGTGAGCATTCGCACCGGCGCGGAAGTGGTCGAATGTTCGGGCGCGGCCGGCGACTTCAAAGTAAAGGTCGCCAAAGCCGGAAACGGCGCGGGCGAGGAGTTGAACGTCGGCTCCATCATCGTCGCCACCGGCTTTCAACATTTCGATCCAGGCCGCGAGACACAGATGTACGGCTATTACGAATACGACGACGTAATCACGCTGGCCGACGCCGAGAAGATGTTGAAGGAAAACAAATTCGTCACGCCCTCCAAAGGCACGCCGCCGGAGCGCGTGTGCTTCATCCA
>CAYYCF010000280.1:0-3606 GCA_964470235.1 uncultured Anaerolineales bacterium
AAACCGTGATTGACGAGGTGAAAGCGTCCGGCTTGGTCGGGCGCGGCGGCGCGGCGTTCCCCACCGGAGTCAAGTGGGAAGGCGCGGCGAAAGCGAAGGGCGAGCCGAAATATTTTGTGGTCAACGCCGACGAGTCCGAACCCGGCACGTTCAAAGACCGCATTGTCATGGAAGGCGATCCGAATCGAATCATCGAAGGCGCGATCTTGGGCGCGTACGCCATCGGCGCGCACAAAGTTTATTTCTACATTCGCGGCGAATACCCGTTGGCAACCGAGCGCGTGAAGGCGGCAATTGAGGAATGCAAAGCCGCCGGATATTTAGGCGCGAACGTTTTGGGCGCGGGCTTTGATTGCGACGTGGAAGTGCGCAGCGGCGCGGGTGCGTACATCTGCGGCGAAGAGACCGCGCTGTTTGAATCGATTGAAGGCAAGCGCGGCTTCCCGCGAATCAAACCGCCGTTCCCGGTCACGCACGGCCTCTTCGGTAAACCGACCGCGATCAACAACGTCGAAACGTTGATCGCCGTGCCGACCATCCTCGCTCACAGCGCGGCAGAGTTCCGCAAGTTCGGCACCGAAAAATCCGCCGGGCCGAAACTGTTTTGCGTGTCCGGCGACGTGGCGAAGCCCGGTCTATATGAAGTGCCATTCGGCGTCACCATCCGCCACTTGCTTGACGATCTCGCGGGCGGTGTGGCCGGCGGCAGGTTGAAAGCGATTCTGTTCGGCGGCGCGGCGGGAGCGTTCGCCACCGAAAAGGATTTGGACGTGAAGTTATCCTTCGAGGATTTGCGCGCCGCCGGTCTGCCGCTCGGCTCCGGCGTGGTGATGGTGTTCAACGAAACCCGCGACCTGCGTGATGTGCTGGCGCGGCTAGGCCAATTTTTTGCCCACGAGTCATGCGGCAAATGCTACCCGTGCCAATTGGGAACGCAGAGACAGCACGAAATTTTGGATCGCATCGCGGCGGGCAAAGCGCGGCCGGGCGACGGCGCACGCCTCTCCGACGTAGGCTGGACGATGACCGACGCTTCGCTGTGCGGCTTGGGGCAAACGGCGGCCAGCGCGGTGTTGAGCGCGATGAAGGTGTGGCCGGAGATGTTTGAAACTCCAAACTTCAAAATTCAAACTTCAAGAAAGAACGTGGCGGCGAAGAAGAAGACTGCTTTGAAACGCCAGACACAACCCGCCAAACGCGCGCGGACGGCAAAGAAGAAAACGGGAAGCAGAAAGTGACAACGGATGGAACGGATGAAAACGGATATTGAAAACAGAAAATATCTGTTGGCCGCTCGTACATTCAATGCGATAATAAGGCATCCGATCACCGTCACTCAGGCAAGGTGCAAATCAAATGAAGCAAGAAGAAAGGCGTCGCTTCAAAGCCGAGTTCAGGACAAAGTTATCTGAATTCGTCGAAAGCCTTCGGGCACACGTTTCTACTGACGATGACCAGTGGACAATCAAAGGATTCATCGATGTGTTCCGCAATATCTACACCATATCTGCGGACACAAAGATAGTGTCAAAGATTCTTGAAATACATCTCTTTCCAAGAATACTTGAGTTCGCCGCTGCCAATAATTACAGGGTCATTCTGACAGACTACCAGAACTACTATCCAGACCTATCTTTTGTGAAGGCGGACGACGATCGAGTCAAGTTTGCCGTTGACTTGAAGACGACGTATCGCATGCCAGAGGACCCGGAGTACTGCAACGGCTTTACCCTCGGCTCGCATGGTGAGTATTTCATAAACCGCACCAGCAGGAAGAACATCCAGTTTCCATACGGTGAATATTTGGGCCATTTTTGTTTGGGCATCATCTACTCACGGGCAGCGTCGGATGACATTGATGAAACCCAGGTCTTCAAAATAGAAAAGCTGCAATCCATAGTCTCGGTAATTAGAGACTTTCAGTTCTTCGTGTGTGAAAAATGGGAGATCGCAAGCGACTCGAGTGGCCGCGGCAATACAGCCAATATAGGCAGCATCACAAAAATCAGTGATATTGTGAGCTGTAATGGCATGTTCAAGAAGTTGGGCGAGCAATGGTTTGATGACTACTGGATGAACTACAACAAAATAAACATTCGCGCCGGCAAAGGCAAAAAGAAGACGATCAGGAAGCTGATGGACTTTCTGGAGTATCGCGGCAAAGACGTTAGGCTCGTCAACCCCCGAGCCACTAAACGGAAGACGTCGTCCACAGCATAGCTGAAAACATCAAATGAAGATTCTTGTCCCTCCAATCAAGTGCCAAGGCATAAAGACAAAACTCGTCCAGTGGATTGTCGAACACGTCAGTGTGGGCGATACTGAAAGATGGATCGAACCGTTCATGGGCTCAGGTGTCGTTGGTTTCAATCTCCGCCCTCGCAGAGCAATCTTCAGCGACATCAACCCGCATATCATCAAGTTCTACAACTCGCTCAAGTCCGGCAAGATCACTACTGTCAGCACCAGAAAGTACCTAGAGCATGAGGGCCAATTACTTGAGCGGCACGGGCAGGATCACTACTACGCAATTCGAGAGCGATTTAATTCGACCGGAAACTCATTAGACTTCCTATTTCTGAATCGTGCTTCGTTCAATGGCGTACTCCGCTTCAACCGGCAAGGCCTGTTCAACGTGCCGTTTGGGCATAAGCCGCAGAGATTCTCCAAAGCCTATGTCACCAAGATTGTCAATCAGATCGATTATGCAAGCAGCGCCATGCGACATTTCGAATGGGATTTCGTATGCTGCGACTTTCGCGCCGCGCTAGAGGAAATTCGGCCTAACGACTTCATTTACTGTGATCCGCCCTATGCGGGAAGACATACCGATTACTTCAATTCTTGGTCGGAGAAGGACGAGCAAGAGCTATACGAGTTACTTTCGGCAACCAAAGTAAAGTTCATCCTTTCGTCTTGGCATAGTAATCGCCATCGTGCAAATACTGCATTGGAAAAGTACTCCACTGGTTTTACAGTACGAACGCGCGAGCATTTTTATCACGTGGGCGCGAGCGAAGACAACCGGAATCCGATGCTGGAAGCAATTGTCCTCAACTACACTCCATCAAAGCACCAACAAAGTCAACTTGTGCTACTTGAGCGTTAATGAAACGGCGGCCCAACCCTTGGCGTGGCTGTGTGAAAACTCGGCGTTTTGTGGAGTGGTACGGAAGAGGCGCCGAAATCAGGGCGCAGCGTGGGCGATGGTGGGAGGCAAGTGGCAGTCTGGCCGGGGTTTCTGGCATCCAGTGCGGATACGATTTTGCTGATGGGAGTTTTCACGCAGGCTCTCGCTGCAGCGGGCGTGGCTACGCCGCGCGCTAGCTGGCCGGTCTCTTTCGCAGGCGTTTGGATTGGCCACCGTTCGGGGCTATCATCGCCGCGCCGCTGAGCTCAACCGTTAGAATCCGTTGTCAAAAAACGTGCCAACCAACAAGGAATCTCAATGTCCGAAATCACGCTAACTATTGACGGCCAGCCCGTCACCGTCCCCGTCGGCACCACCATCCTCAAAGCCGCGCAGAGCATGGGCGAGCAAATCCCCACCCTCTGCTATCACGATCACTGCACCGCCAACGCGCTGTGCCGCATTTGCGTCGTGGA
>CAYYCF010000281.1:0-3598 GCA_964470235.1 uncultured Anaerolineales bacterium
TTCGCAACGCCCATCCCAATTTCAAATTGATCGCCGGAACCGGCACACCCAGTCTGCAAGAAACCATCGCCCTCACCCGCGCCGCCTTTGATCTCGGACTCGACGCAACCCTGGTGCTACCGCCATACTTTTTTCGCAAGGCCACCGACGACGGCCTCTTCGCCTGGTTCTCCGAAGTGATCAAGCGCGCCGTCCCCTCCGGCGGGGCATTGCTCGGATACCACATCCCGCCCGTGTCGGGCGTGGCGCTCTCGCCCGATCTGCTATCGCGATTGAAAGAGTCTTTTCCTGATCGATTTGCGGGAGTGAAGGATTCGTCCGGCGATGCGGAATATGGCAAACTGCTGGGGAGCCGATTCGGGCCCGACCTTTTGATCTTCTGTGGCGCCGACTCGTTGTTTACGTCCGCGCTAGAGGCGGGCGCGTCGGGGTGCATCACCGCCCCCGCCAACCTGTTCTCTCCATTACTAAGGCAAGTCTGGGAGGCGCACACGCAGGGCGGCGACACGGCGACGCCCCAAGCGCAGTTGAACGCCGCCCGCGCAATCTCGGATCGCTATCCGCCGGCGTCGGCAATGCTCAAGGCCATGTTGGCGCGGTTTCACGGCTTCCCGCGCTGGCCGGTGCGCCCGCCGCTGTTGCCCCTCTCGCGCGAAATGGAGGAGAAAGCGGTTAGGGAATTTGTTGACAACGGATTGAACGGATAGGAACGGGTGATGAAAGCATCAAGAAAAACATCCGTTAAAATCCGTTGCATCCGGTGTCGCAAAAAAGGCCTGCCTGAAACTATCTCAGCGGTTCTTTGCCAGGCACACCCGGTCGGCGCGGGTACTTGGCCGGCGTAGCCGCAGTTTTGTCGAAGACGACCAGATAACGGCACCCGGCGACCCCGGGAAGTTCAACCGGCGTGACGCGCTCCAGCGTGCCGCCCAAAATGCCCGCCGCCTTCTCCGCGCCCTGCGCCTCGGCGGGAGCGTTTTCCCCTTTTTGCGCCAACACCTTGCCGCCGACTTTAACCAGCGGCAATAAAAGCTCAAGCAGAGTCGGCAGTTCGGCCACAGCCCGCGCCACGGCCCAATCGTAACATTCCCGGTGCGCCGCGTCGCGGCCAACTTCCTCCCCGCGGGCCTTCAGCGCCGCCACGTCCTTCAATTCCAATTTGTTCACCACGTGTTCGAGGAACGTCACCTTCTTGCCCACCGACTCCACCAACGTCAGCTTCATCTCCGGGCAAACGATCTTCAACGGAATGCCGGGAAACCCGGCGCCGGTGCCAACGTCAACCATGCGGAATGCGCGCGCAGCGTGTTGATTGCGGAAGGCGAGCAGACAGGAAAGAGAATCGGCGAAATGCTTAATTTCAACATCGGCCGGAGATTTGATGGCGGTGAGATTGAATTTTTCGTTCCATTCGGCCAGCTCGGCGGCGTAAGTTCGAAAAGCGGCAATCTGCGCCGGTGTGAGATCAAAGCCGAGCAATTGTTTGACGGCTGGGGCGAGGTGATCCATCAATCAGAATTATAACTGGAGTCCGTCATGTCGCGCTGACATAGCGGTTTGATTCGAATTGCTTGGCAATATTGAAAAATTAGTTTATGATGAAACGCACAACGCCAGACGAGTTCAGTTAGAAAAAGGAGGCCGACGCGCGCTGACTTTCTTTGCTCTCTCCTCCCTCTCAGCTTATCCGTTCAATTAAAAAAGGCAGGCGCATTATGAACCTCGGTGGCTATCGCAACCGCGTGGCCCGCGTGGATTTGACCAAGGGCAAAATCACG
Organism: uncultured Anaerolineales bacterium; assembly: GCA_964470235.1. Classification (GTDB taxonomy): domain Bacteria; phylum Chloroflexota; class Anaerolineae; order Anaerolineales; family VGOW01; genus VGOW01. The sequence goes on from CAYYCF010000281.1 coordinate 1,779, forward strand.
TACGAACCTCTCAATCAAGACGACCTCCGCAAATACATCGGCGGGCGCGGCCTCGGCGCAAAGTACGTTTTCGACAACGGCCCGGCGGTCGAGCCCCTCTCGCCCAAAAACATTCTGGTCTTCATGACCGGCCCGCTCAGCGGCACGGACGTGAACTTGAGCGGGCGCATCGCCGTATGCACCAAGTCGCCGCTCACCGGCACCATCACCGACTCGCATCACGGCGGCTGGAGCGGCTCGCGCCTCAAGTGGGCCGGGCTGGACGGGATCATCTTCTCCGGCAAGGCCGAGAAGCCCTCCTATGCGCTGGTGAGCGAGGGCAATGTCAAACTGTACAGCGCGGCCAGCCTGTGGGGCAAAGGCACGCACGAGACGGTGAAAGCTCTGCAAAAGAAATATCCTGGCAAGGATGTCTCGGTCATGTGCGTCGGCGAAGCGGGCGAGAAAAAAGTGGCGTTCGCCTGCATCATCAACGAGCATGACCGCGCCTCCGGGCGCGGCGGCACGGGCGCGGTGATGGGCTCGAAGAATCTCAAGGCCATTGTCATCCTGGGCAAGCACGCCGACCGGCCCAAGCCGTTCGACAAGGACGCCTTCAAGGCCGCGCACACCAAAGCGTTGGAAGAACTGAGCAACGAGAAGGTGGTCACTGCGCCGCGCAAGGGCGGCCTCTCGGTGTACGGCACCAACGTGCTGATGAATATCGTCAACACCATCGGCGCCATGCCGACGAAAAACTCCAAAGAAACTTTCTTCCCCCAGCACGAGGCGATCAGCGGCGAGAAGGTCAAAGAGACCATCTTGACCGATGACCCGACCTGCCACGCCTGCCCGGTGGCGTGCAAGAAGGAAGTGAAGGTCAACGGCAAGTACAACTTGAAGATGGAGAGCGTCGAGTACGAGTCGGCCTGGGCGCTGGGCGCGAACTGCGATATGGGCGACGTGAACGCCGTGGCCGCGCTGATTGATCGCTGCAACGATTACGGCGTGGACACCATCGAAGCCGGCAATGCGCTTTCGGTGGCGATGGAAGCCACGGAACGCGGCTTGCTAAACGGCAACGGCCTCAAGTGGGGCGACATCGAGGCCATGTTCAAACTGCTCGACGCCATTGCCCACCGTAAGGGTGTGGGCAAAGACCTGGCCGACGGCCCGGCGCGCGCGGCGAAGAAATGGGGCCATCCGGAAATCTCGATGAGCGTGAAGGGCCAATCCATCCCGGCCTACGACCCGCGCGGCATCAAAGGCATGGGCATCGCTTACGCCACGTCGAATCGCGGCGCGTGTCACCTGCGCGGTTACACCCCGGCGGCGGAAGTGGTAGGCAACGTGCTCGGCCCGGCCGACGTGGCCGACCCGCTCAAGTGGGAAGGCAAGGGCAAGCTGACGATGATCTTCCAGAACGTGCACGCGATGACCGATTGCCTGGACGTGTGTAAGTTTGCCACGTTTGCCGAAAGCCTCGACACCTTTGCGAAGCAGTATTCCGCTGTCACCGGCAACCCGATGGACGTAGACGGCCTGCTCAAAGTTGGCGAACGCACGTACAACCTCGAGCGCTATTACAACAACCTGGCCGGGTTCCGCGAAGGCTCGGACTATCTGCCGGAACGGTTCCTCAAGGAACCGTCGAACGGCCCCGGCTCGAAGGGCCAAGTGTGCGAACTTGAGCCGATGCTCAAAGATTATTACACCGAGCGCGGCTGGGTGAACGGCGTGGCGCCGGAGGGCAAGTTGAAGGAGTTGGAGATCGTCTGAAAGAAGAAAGAGAAAAAAGAGACGGCGGGCTGAAAGGCCCGCCGTCGTATTTTAACCTCACC
>CAYYCF010000282.1:0-3566 GCA_964470235.1 uncultured Anaerolineales bacterium
ACAAAGATGAAATGATCATCGGGCGCGGCGCCGACTGCGACGTGCTGATCAACGACAAAACCGTGTCGCGCCATCATGCCCTGGTCCGGCGCGAGGTCACCGGCTGGGTGTTGTACGACGAATCGAAAAACGGCACCCACGTCAACGGCGCGGTGGTGGCCGAAGGCCGTCGCCTGCAAGACGGGGACGTGATCGCCGTGGCAACGGCTATCAAGTTGGTGTACATCGGATCGGAAGCGACCGTGCCGTTGTCGCTCGAACTGCCAAAAGCGGGGCGGCTCAAATTGGATGTTCCCTCGCGCCGGGTGTGGGTCAACGGAAAGGAAATTGACCCGCCGCTTTCCCTGCCACAGTATCGCCTGCTCGAATTGCTGTATTCACAGCCTGGGCAGATGTGCGGCCGCGATTTGGTTGTGCGCACCGTATGGCCGGAAGTGCAAAGCGACGGCGTGTCGGAGCAATCCATAGACGCCCTGGTGCGCCGCTTGCGCGACCGGCTGGCCGAGTTCGACCCTCATTTTCAGTATATCGTCACCGTGCGCGGGCACGGGTTTAGGTTGGATAATCCCATGTAGGGACCCTCCCGCGCTTTTCATTAATCCCCGCTAAGAAAAACTTGACTCTGATTTAATACGCTGTATAGTTTTTAGCGAAATGGGCCGCCGCAAGGCGGTTCTTTCGTGACACGAAGCCGCCCCTTCGACAAGCTCAGGGCGCGGTCTTCGGCGGCTGAAAGCAGTCCACGTGTACCGAGTGCAGTTACGCTTTTCGGCAACGGATTTTGTAACGGGTGTAACGGAATAGAGCTGCGCGCAAATCCGTTACATCCGTTGTCCCATCCGTTGCAACGCTCACATGATTCAAGTCGAAGGACTTACCAAACGCTACGGCTTGCGCACCGCCATTGAAGGCATTACCTTCAGCGCCGAGAAGGGCGAGATTGTAGGCTTCCTGGGCCCCAACGGCGCCGGCAAAACGACCACTATGCGCATCCTCGCCGGATACGTGCCCGCCTCCGACGGCCAAGCGGTGGTCGCCGGTTTCGACGTGTTCACACACTCGCTCGAAGCGCGCAAGCACACCGGCTACCTGCCGGAGACCGTGCCGCTCTACACCGAAATGACGGTGTGGCAGTATCTCGATTTCATGGCCGAACTGCGGCAAGTGCCGGACCGCGACGACTCGGTTGAAGAGGCGATGGAGGCGGTGCATATGACCGACCGCGCCGAGTCGCTCATCGGCAACCTCTCCAAAGGTATGCGGCAGCGCGTCGGCCTGGCGCAAGCCATGCTCCACAAACCGGACGTGCTGATTCTGGACGAGCCGACCATCGGCCTGGACCCGGCGCAGGTGAAAGACGTGCGCGAGTTGATCCGTGCCTTGGGCAGTGAACGCACCGTGCTGCTTTCGACTCACATTCTCTCGGAAGCGCAAGCGTTGTGCAATCGTGTGCTGATCATTAACAAGGGCAAAATCGTGGCCGAAGATACGCCCGACAAATTGCGCGCGCGCCTGAGCGGCGGCGACCGGGTTTCCCTCCGTGTGGATGGCGACGGGGCCGGGCTGAAAGAGGCGCTGGCTAAAGTGCGTGGTGTGACCTCGGTGCGGGCCGTGAAGGACGGCGAATTTGAAATTGAAACCGCCCCCGGCGGCAATACCAGGCCCGAAATGGCGAAAGCCGTGGTCAAAGGCGGCTGGGGCTTGATCGAAATGAAGACAATGGGTATGAGCCTCGAAGACATCTATCTGCAATTGATTCAAGACGAATCTGCTGAAGAAGAATCCCAGACTGAGGAGGCCGCCCATGCGTAACGCCTGGACAATTGCCAAGCGCGAATTCGCGCTGTACTTCGTTTCGCCCGTCGCTTACGCGGTGGCGCTGTTGTTCCTCTCCATTCTAGGCCTGTTATTCGTCGTCAACGTCAACGGCCTCTCACAGCAGGGCGGCGAACCCAGCATGAATTTTGTGTTTGGGCCGCTGACCAGCCTGCTTCTGTTTTTCGCGCCGGTGCTGACGATGCGCCTGTTGGCCGAAGAGCAGAGCAAAGGCACGCTCGAATTGCTGTTGACGGCGCCGATCAAAGAGTGGGAAATGGTTCTGGGCAAATGGTTGGGCGCCTGGTTCTTTGGATTGTGCCTCGCCGCCTCCACCGCCGTTTTCCCGCTGATCTTGTACGCCTACGGCAACCCCGACCCGGGCCCGATTTACTCCGGCTACCTGGGGTTGGCGTTCGTGATGGGCGCAATCTTGGCGCTGGGGGTGTTTGCTTCGTCACTCACCGGCAACTTGATTGTGTCGGTGGCTATCGGTTATGTTTTCGTTCTGACGATCTGGATCATCGGCTTCGCCGGCGATCTCCTGCAGGCGTTCGCCGGAGCCTCCAACACCGCCGTCGCCGACTTTGCGAACTATCTGGATTTCTCCAACCATTTTTCCAACACGTTCAATCGCGGCATCATTGACACGGTGGACATGGTTTATTACGCAAGCATCATCGTCGTGGCGCTCTTTTTGGCGACACGGGTCGTTGAAGCAAGGAGATGGCGCTGATGGAATTGAAAGGCAAGCACCTCTACGGGCTGGGCGCGGTTCTGGTCGGTTTTGCCGCCATCGCCTTCGGCCTGGTGTACTGGTTCATCAACCAGAAACTCGACACGACGGCGCAAGTCTCGTTTGCCGTCGGGTTGATGGGTCTGGCATTGTTCGGCTGGCTTGAGATCGACCTGTTGACTCGCGCCTTGAACACCCGCCAGGCGCGCTACGGCGCCGAAACGGGCGTGATGATTTTGGCGTTCTTGGGCGTGATCGTTCTGCTCAATTACATCTTCACCCAAGATCGCCTGAAAAAACGCTGGGACTTGACGCAAGCGAAAGAACACACCCTTGCGCCGGAAACGCTCAAAGTCCTTTCAGAGTTGAAGGAGCCGGTGAAAGTTATCGGATTCTACACTTCGCAAGCCTATGGTTACGACACGGCCAAGAGCCTGTTGGAAGATTTCAAAACCAATAGCGGCGGCAAACTGGACTTTGAATTCATTGACCCGCAAGTGCGGCCCACCGTAGCCCAACAGTACAACATCACGCGCGATGCCACGCTGATTGTGGAGCGCGGCGCACAAACGGAAGCCGTGGATTTTGCCAATGAGGAATCGCTGGCGAATGCTATTGTCCGCCTCAACAACCCGGCGGTGCGCGCCGTGTATTTCATCGGCGGGCACGGCGAGCGCAGCGTGGACGACTCCGGCGACACCGGCCTGTCGCAACTTAAGGCAGACCTGGTAGCCGTCAATTATCAAGTCAAAACGCTCGAAGTGATCACCGCCACTCTGCCCTCGGACGCGGCCGCTATTGTGATTGCCGGGCCGACCCAGCCGTACGCCGACGCCGAAGTGAAAACCATCGGCGACTACTTGGCCGCGGGCGGCAAAGCGGTCGTCATGGTCGAACCGAGCGTTCTCATGGGACTCAAGGCAGGCCAGTCTGACCCGTTGGCGAACTATCTCAGCCAAACCTGGGGGCTGACGCTGCGCGACGACATCGTGATTGATCCGGTGCAATACATCGC
>CAYYCF010000283.1:0-3556 GCA_964470235.1 uncultured Anaerolineales bacterium
TGGTTGTCCGGATGTCAAGATTTCGCGTTTTGGATCAGTTACAGGCATCACCACCTTTCGTGAGAACTTCCCGTCATAGGATCGGCGGCCAACCGGCACGTCGAGGCGCGGGTGACTGAGCATGTCGTGCAGCACCAAGGCCACACCGCCCATCACACAACTATCGAAACGGTGAGCGGCCACCACGATATTCGTCGCCTCACGCGCCCAGGAGATCGCGCGCTCGACCACCGTGCGGCGGATAGGCGGCAGAAGAAAAGTGTCTGCCAGACTGAGCGCGCCGCCGAACACGATCATGTTGGGGTTGAATGTGTTGATCAAGTTTGCGATGATCAATCCCAGGAAGCTGCCGACTTCCTCCAGTGCACTCAACACCAGTGGGTCGCCGGCGCGAGCCGCCTCGACGATCATCAACATCGTCACGTCGGCCAACTTGCCCCCGGAAACAGGCAGGGAAGTTTTTTCACCGGCGACCACCCCTGCCCCCAGCCGCTTAATCAGAGCTTTTTGGCTGGCGAACGTTTCCCAGCATCCGCGGTTGCCGCAATTGCATAAGGGGCCGTCCGGCATGAAGGTGGTGTGTCCAACTTCCCCGGCGAATCCGATGGCCCCACGATAGACCTGGCCGTCCAGCCAGATACCGACGCCCAATCCCACGTTGGCCATGACGTACACGAAGCTATCCACGTGTTGCGCCACGCCGAAGTAGCGCTCGCCGATGGCAGAGGTCTTTGCGTCGTTGTCAACAAAAATTGGAAACGAAAATGCTTCTTCAAGCCGGTCGCGAATCGGAACGTTGTGCCAACCCGAGTTCTGGCCGAATATCAGAATGCCGGAATGAATGTCGAGGAGGCCGGGAACGCCCAACCCCATGCCAAATATTGGGTGTCCGGTCTGCTCGGCGAAGCGCACCGCTTCACGCCCCAGCACGATCAACTCAGTCAAAGCAGAATCGGCATCGCCGCCTGGAGTCAACGCGATCTCTTTCCGCCATAATATCGTAGCACGAAAATCCGTAAGCGTGATTTTGATGTAACCAACGCCAAGTTCCGCGCCAATGATGCAACCGGCATCCGGGTTGAGTTCCAGCAGAGTGCCAGGCCGTCCCCCGGCAGAGGTAGCCTGCCCGATCTCACGCGCCAACCCGGCGACAATCAGATCGGCAATCAAGCTGGAAACGGTCGTTTTGTTCAGTCCGGTGGCGGACGCCAAATCGGCCCGCGATTGCGGCGAATGAGTCCGAAGCAGGTTCAACAGAATGGCGCGGTTAAGCTCGCGGACAAGCGCCTGATCGCCGGTGCGAAAACGTCTTTGCATGAATTAGCAAACTTAGTTTATTGGGGCAACCAACTAACTGATGATGAAGATAGCACGAACCTAGGAGGCGAGTCAAGCACTTTTCGGGGCAAAAAACGACAAAGCCTGCCTTCACAGACCGTGTTCAGGTCTGCGAGGGCAGGCTTTGGAGAAACTAGCTCAAACTTGAGTTGGCCGCGACTATCCGCGCAAGCGTTCGAGCATGAGCATCATGATCACGGCAGGCATGAGCAGGTTTTCGTCGGCGGCGGAGAAATCGCCGCGCTTTTCGACGACGAACTTGCCCTCAAACATCGCCGGCTGTTTCTTCAAATACAACACCGTCGTGCCGCGGAGATCGACCAGATACGCCGGGTTGATAAACATTCCGACAAACGGAATGTCGCTCACTAAGCCATCGATCACTTTGAGCCAAGGGTTCTCTTCGTGAATCAACCCCACGTCGCCGCCGCCGGCATCCATGATATTGTAAGACGCCTTCCACAGCGACTTCATGCCCTGCCGCTTCACCAATCCAACAGCCGCCCCGGCCGGCGTGGTGATGTTGTACTGCGCCGAGAAGTCAATGATCTTGTTAGCCTTCATTTGATACAACTGATTCTTCTGGCCCTCGTCCGCGAAGACCTTGATGTCTTCTTTCAGCGCCAACGCCTTCTGCTTGACGTACAGCACCGTCGCGCCGCTGGCATCGGTGATCTTGACCTGTGGGTTGAACGCGACAATTTTGAACGACATATTAAGTGGATAGTTGAACATAGGATCCTCCTGGGGATTGGTGACTGCTGGTTTATGGATTTGGGTTGAATGTAGTCTAAAATGCGGGATTAGTCAAACTTATTTAAGTACACCCACACGCCAAACATCGCCGACTCCTTCCGGCTCTTGACCGCCCCCAGAATCCGCCGCGCCTCCCAGCCCGCGCCGCCGCGTGAGGGGATGAATCGCCACCCGGCCCCCAACGCCTGTGGCGTCAAATAGCCTGCCCCTTGTCCTGCCGGGCGCGCCAGTCCGTATTGCATCGCAAATCGTTCATCCCTTTCGGCAACCATGCGCCGCCCGGCGCGCTCCGAGCGAAATGTGGGTGAGTCCATGACCGCAATGACGCCGCCGGGCGATAGCATACGTCGGGCATGTTGCAGCGAGGCGGCAATGTCTGCCGAATAGTGCAGAGAGGCGTTGAAAATGACCGCGTTGAATTGCCCAGGCGCGAACGGCAACTGATCGTAATCAGCCTGGACGCAAAGAAAGTCCGTTGAATAGAACCTGCCCGCGCCCAGACCGTCTTGCTCGTCGTCCAGCCAGTCCACCGCAGCACAACAGTGCCCCACTTCTGAAAGCCGGTGACTCAGCCAGCCGTTGCCCGCGCCGAGATCGAGGATCGTAGAGACGCCGGGCGCGCTTGAGAGAACGCGCAGTAGATTTTTGTAGCTCGCCCGCCTCACTCGCCACACATCGGCCTGTGGGTTGCGCCGATCAACTTGCGGCAGTGTTTGATAATATGCCGCCGCCAGCGGGCGGTATCCGTCTTGTTCCCGCACGGTTCGATATTGCGCGAGGAAGGGTTCAATCTCGCGCTGTCGTTCGGGCAAGAGAAAGCGGTAGATGTCCTCGCGAACGTCATATTCCGATTGGCACTGCGGGCAGACACGCGAGCCGGATGTCCACTGAGGCAGAATGAACGAACATCGCGGGCAGATGAATTTCAGACTTCGGAAGTCCCCGTTCATCGGCGGTCATTCGCCGAAAATCGTGGCGTGGGGACTTCCGAAGTCTCAGACAGATTCATCGCAATCAAAAAATGATCGCCCCACTCGCGCAACAGAGTCTTATTGCCTACGCGGTCCTCTAACTCTTGCAGTGCGCCAATCATTTTTCGATGACGTTCCGCAAAAGCAATCATGTACGGAGGTGGGACGAAGAGTCCAAGCGAACGCAATGTGAGGCGTTCGAAACCGGCGGCGGCAAAAATCGATTCGAATTCGCGCGGCGAATAGTAGCGCGTCCACACCGTCTGCCCGTTGAGCGGCGCCGGCACGGCGGCGCGGGCAAAACGGAGTCGCGCGCGCCGCCAATCGCCCTTCGCGGCAAACAATGCCATCTCCCACGGGCACGCCCGGCCAATCACCGAGGCGACCAACTTCCCGCCCGGTTTGAGCGCCGAGGCAATCAGCGCCGCCGCCGCCGGTAAATCAGGGACGCAATTCAGCGGGCCGAGATCGGAATACGCGCCGTCGTATGA
>CAYYCF010000284.1:0-1178 GCA_964470235.1 uncultured Anaerolineales bacterium
GTTTCGCTCGGCAAAGGCGTATCACTCGTCGTGACGGTCGCCGTCGGCGTTTCGGTTGGCGCGGGGGTCGCGGTCGCCGTTTCGGTGTTCGTCGGCACGGGCGTATCGGTTGGTGTGGGCGTGTCGGTGGGGATGGGTGTATCGGTCGGCGTGGCGGTGGGATGCAGAATCCAAACGCGGATGCGCGATTCGGCGGAGCGCCCGGCTTTGTCGTAAACCACCAGTCGAAGCGTCGCCGCGCCGTCGGGAACGGAGGAGGTGTCCCAATTGGCGAGCAGGCTCGTTTCTTTGAACGGTGTGCGCACGTCGCCGCTGACGAACCCCCAGCCGCCGGGATCGTGACTCAATCCGTAATCTACCGTGAAATGATCAAAGTCGTCGTTGACCACGTCGGCCAGCCCGAACACATCAATCACGCCGTCGAGCGTTTGCCCTTCGGAGGGCGAGATGAGGGCGACGACGGCGCGCGGCGATTTGTCACTGCACGACTCGGTTGGCGCGGGCAGGATCGGAAACGTGATCTGCAGAATGGCCGCCCACTTTTGGCCGGTTGAATCTTTTTCGAGCCAATCGAGCGCGAACGGGTCGGCGAGATTGACGACCTGTTTCTCTTCCCAATTGTTTTCGCAAAACGGGCTGGCGCGCAGGCCGGAGAATTTGTCAACGAAGGCTTTGGCGATGAGGTCGCGGTCGGCGGCGAGCGGCGGTTGGTCGGCGGCGAAATATTCGGAGATGATGGGCGGCTCGGTCGGGCGGCGCGGGTCGATCATGTTTCGGCAATAATCATTCTCTGCCGCGCCGGTCACCGCGCAAATGTTAGTCGTGATCACTCCCGCCGGTTGAACGAACGGCGCGGGCTGCGTTTGCAGAACAGCCCAGGCATTTTCCATCACGTTGTGCCAAATCGGCCCCGCGCCGGTGACGCCACTCACGCCCTGCGCCATCGGCGTGAAATCCGCGTTGCCCACCCAAACGCCGACCGCGAGATTGGGGGTGTAGCCCACCGTCCAGTTGTCGCGGTAATCGTTCGTCGTTCCGGTTTTGACGGCGACGGGGAACGAAAGCGCGAGCGCCGAATTAGGGCCAAAGGCGAGCGAGCGCGCGTGATTGTCGGAAAGAATGTCGGAGATGAGGAAGGCGTGTTCGGGGCGGACGACTTGGGTGTTTGTTTCGAGAGG
>CAYYCF010000284.1:1278-3543 GCA_964470235.1 uncultured Anaerolineales bacterium
GCGCCGGTCAGTTCGAGCAGAGTCACGTCGCCGCCGCCGAGGGTGAGCGCCAAGCCGTAGTCGTCCCGCGTGAAGGTGGTGATGCCGAGCGACTCGGCAAACTTGATCAGTCCTTCCGCTTGCGGCGTGTTCGGGTCGTCGTACACCCCCACGAACTGCAAGGCTTTGACGGCGGGGATGTTGTACGAATTGGCGAGCGCGTCGCGCAAGCGCACCGGGCCGTGAAAACGTCCGTCGTAATTTTGCGGTTCGTAGGGCGGGTTCGCGCCGTCGGGGAATTTGCCAGGCACGTCCCAGATCAGAGTCGCGGGCGTCCAGCCTTTTTGAAAGGCGGCGGCGTAAGTGAGCGGTTTGATCGAGGAGCCGGGCTGGCGCGGGCGGATAGCCATGTTGATCTGGCCGTCCACCGGATCGGCGTAATCGTTGGATCCCACCATCGCCAGAATTTTTCCGGTAACCGGATCAATGGCAATGAGCGCGCCGTCGGTGACATTGGACGACGCCAACGCGTCCACCTGATTTTTCACTTCGGCTTCGGCCAAATCTTGCAGAGCGGGGTTGAGTGTGGTGGTCACGCGAAACCCGGCGCGGTAAAGTTCCTGCCCGAACTGGCTTTCGAGCAAGGCGCGAATGTAATTGACCCAGTGTGGATACTTCGAGTTGATGATCGGCGGCGTGAAAACGCGCCCGCGTATTTCCAAGATTGCGCCGGCCGCTTCACTTTGCGTGACGCAGACCGGCGTAGTGGAATTTGAAACGACGATGCCGCTCCCCTCTTGTGAACAATCGCCGCCGGCGTTGATCATCAACAACAACACTTGTTTCTGCCGTTCGAAGGTGGAGTCGGGATCGGTGTACACGTCGTAGACGGCGGGGGCTTGCGGCAGTCCGGCGAGGAAGGCGGCTTCGGCCAGATCGAGCGCGGCGGCGTCCTTGCCAAAATAGGTCTGCGCGGCGGCTTCGACGCCGTAGGCCAGATTGCCGTAATAGATTTCGTTGAGATAGAGTTCGAGGATTTGATCTTTGGTGTAGCGGCGGTTGATTTCGGCGGAGAGAATGATCTCGCGAATTTTGCGCTCGAAGCTGTGCTCGTAGCACGCGGTCTGTGCGTCGGGCCGGTCGCACTCGGCCAGGCGGAAGTAGAGGGCGCGCGTGAGCTGCTGGGTGATGGTGGATGCGCCGCCCAGTTCGCCGCCGGAGCGATAGGCGCGATAGACTGCCTTGAGAATGGCGGTGATGTCGAAGCCGGGATGGCTGTAGTAGTCGCGGTCTTCGGTGGCGATGGTGGCGGCGACCAGAAAGGGAGAAATTTTGTCTATCGGCACGCGCGTGCGGCGGCCTTTGTTGGGATCGTCTATTTCGTACAACTGCGCGCCGGCCGAGTCGTAGATGTAAGTTGATTCAAATTGCGCGGCGCGGCTGGAGAGGTCGTCCGGGTTTGGCAGGGTCTGCGCGATTTTGTAATACTGATAGATGCCGTACGAGGCGGTGACGGTGGCGGCAATGGCGACGAGGGCGAAAATGCCGACGGCGGTGATCGCGGCGGCGCGGAAGAGTCCCTGCCAGGCGCGGCGGCGGCGCGTGCGGCGAATAGGGATGGTGATTTCACCCTCACCCCCCGGCCCCCTCTCCCAACGGGAGAGGGGGAGACGGCGATGCGCCCGCGTGGCTAACGGATCGCGTTCCGGCACGCGCTGAGGCAGGGGCAGGTCGTCGGCGTTGAGAGGGACTTTTCTGGCCACCGGCAAACTCTGCCGCTCTGTTTTTTTCTCTTTCGGCCGTTGTGATTCGCCTGACGGATCGTCCGATGACATGAGGAGGATTATAAAGCAGAAAACTACCCCTCTTGCCTCCGCCTCCCGCCCGTGCTATAACTCTCTCAGGAAAGACCCAAGCGATGCCATCCCCATTCCCCGGCATGGACCCGTATATCGAAGGCCCGGAAATCTGGAGCGACTTCCACGGCAACGTCGCGCCGGAAATTCAGGGCCGCCTCAATCAACTGATCCGGCCTCGCTACATCGCTCGGCTGACTCCCTACGTGACTTACGAAGTCGTGGAGATCACTCAAACACAAATCAGGAACGTCCGACCCGATGTTGGCATTTGGCAAGCACAAACACCGCAACGGCGTGTTGCCGAAGCAGTAGTTGAGATTCCGCCTGCGCCGGCGCAGAGCCTCGTCAGTTTAGAGTTCCCGCTGCGTCTGCTCTCGGTCGAGATCCGGGCGACAGAGACGATGGAATTGGTGACGGCCATCGAAAT
>CAYYCF010000285.1:0-3516 GCA_964470235.1 uncultured Anaerolineales bacterium
GGTCACGACGGCCTTGCTGGCAGTGATGGTGGTCACGCCATTGGCGGGGTTGTATTTTCATTCCGTTATCGGCATTTCTTCGGAATTAACGGCGTTGGCCGTGCCAGGTATCTGGCTGGGACTGACACTGCCGGCAGTGGGCTCGGTGCAAAGCTATTTGCGCGGTTCGCTCATGAGCAGGCATTCGACGAATCCACTGTATCAAGCGATGTTGATCAACCTTTTGACCATGGGCATCGTGCTGGCAGTGGGCGTGCGTCAAGGCTGGCCTGGTGTCCCGCTGGCAAGCGGCGCGCTCGGCGTGGCGCAGTTGGCAGAAGGCGCGCTTTTGATGTGGAGTGTTAATCGCGTAAAGCGTTTCGACTAACCGTGTGTGGGAGTGTGGGAGTATGGGAGTGGCCGCCACACTCCCACACCCCCACACCTCATACTCCTCATGCCTCCTCATCGCGTCGTCTCCCTCGTCCCCAGCGTCACGGAATCGCTTTTTGATCTCGGCCTGGGCGACCGCGTGGTGGGCATCACCGAATACTGCGCGCACCCCGCCGACCCACTCGCCAGGCTGCCGCGCATGGGCGGCACAAAGAACGCGCGGGTCGCCGATGTGATCGCGCTTCAACCCGATCTGGTCATTGCCAACCGCGAAGAAAACACGCGCGCCGATGTGGAGGCTCTGCAAGCGGCCGGCCTCGAGGTGTGGGTAACTAATCCGGAGACGGTGCGCGATGCGATTGATCTGCTATGGGAAATTGTCCGCCGCTTTGACATATCCAAACAAGGCCAGCGCATTGCCGCGCTCGAAACGGCTTACGAGTGGACCGTGGCGGCTTCGGCCTCCGCCGAGCCGACTCCGGGCGTGTTCTGCCCCATCTGGCGCGAACCGGCAGAGGGCCTGGCCGATTGGTGGATGACCATTAACCGCGATACCTACGCAAGCGACTTGATTGCCGTGTGCGGCGGGCGCAACGTTTTCGCCGGGCGCGACCGCCGCTACCCCCTCGCCGCCGATCTCGATGCTGCGCAACCTTCCCGTGCCGAGCCTGAACGCGACCGGCGATACCCGCGCGTGACTCTGGCCGAGATTCTCGACGCGAACCCGGAGGTGATTCTTCTCCCTAGCGAACCGTTCACTTTTGGTCAAGCCGAAGCGGATTTTTGGGAGCAATATCCCGCCCTGCCAGCTGCGCAGAACAGCCGTATTCATTTGATGGACGGCTCGCTTCTCACCTGGCACGGCACACGGTTGGCACGAGCCTTGCAGGAACTGCCGGTGTTATTGCAGAACGCGGCCGGCAGTTGACACTGCCATTCTTTGTAATACACTATCAGGGACAGGGGATTCTTTTTTGGACGGACAGACGACAACTATGACCCAACCCACCCTAGCGCGCGTTGTCATTGTCGAAGACGACGCCGATCTTTCCGGCATCCTGCAAAAAATTCTGAGCCGCGAAGGTTACGAAGTGTCGGTCATCAACAACGCCGAGGACGCGTACAAATTGCTGGTGCGCAACCCGCCGCAGTTGGTCATCTCGGATATTATTTTGCCTGGCATGGACGGTTACGCGTTGTGCCGCAAACTACGCCAGCATCCTGGCACGCGCGCCGTGCCGGTGATGATGCAAACATCCAAGGGCGACATCGCGGATAAGATCGCCGGGTTCGAGGCCGGGGCCAACGATTATTTGACCAAACCCTACCGGCGCGAGGAATTGATCTTCCGCGTCAAGAACCTGGTTGGCATGGCGCAGATGATGAGCGCGCCGCAGGACAAGCACGTTGCCCCCGGCCGGATCACGGCGGTGTTTGCCGCCAAAGGCGGCGTGGGCAAGACTACCATTGCCACGAACTTGGCCGTGACCCTTCACAAGATGCGCGGCAAACCTTTGGCGCTGGTGGACGCCGACTTCTCCTTTGGACTGGTGGGCGCCAACCTCAACCTCTCCACCGTTCGCAATATTTTGGATTTGGTGGATAGCGTCGAGGGCATCGATTCGGACATGCTGCACCATGTCTTGGTGCCGCACGCCTCGGGTATCCGGGTGTTGCTCAGCCCCTTCCGCCCGGAAGAGGCCGAGTTGGTTTCGTCCGAACACGTTCAGCGCATTCTGAAAGCGCTGACGGAACATTACGACGATGTGATTGTGGACTGTCAGGGAAATTACGACGACCGCACTCTGCGCATTCTGGATCAGGCCGACAACATTCTGCTCATTATCTCGCCCGAGATCGGCCCGTTGATGAGCACCAGCCGCTTTCTCGATCTGGCAGGACGGCTTAATATGCCCACCGACAAAGTCCACATCGTCTTGAACCGCTATGATTCAAAAGTGGGACTCGAAGCGAAAGAGATCGAACGAGCCCTCAAAGCCAAGATCGCGTTTCGTCTGGTGAGCGGCGGGCGTGAAGTGGTGTTGAGCGCCAACAAAGGTGTGCCGCTGGTGATGGAAGCGCCCAATCATCCGTTCACGCTAGGCATCAAGCAAATCGCGACCGGGCTGATAAAGCAAGGTCTGGTCGGACGCGAAGCGCCGAAGTAAATGGCATTTGCGATCACGGTTGTGCGGTGGCTATTGCAATCACCGTAATTTTGATAAACAACACCGGCCCAAACGCAGCACCCTGCGGGTCGCGCAGTTGCCATCGGCTCGAATAATCACCCGGCGCATCCGGCGCAATCATATTGATCTGTAGGACGGCCTCGTTTCCCGCTTTGGCCGGATACAGCGCATGTTCGCTGGCCGCTCCCATCGAGTTCCCCTCGATAAACACCAACCGATAGTCGCGTCCCCAATCGCACGAGCCGGTGTTCTTCACTGCCCAGCGTTTATCAATGGCCGCGCCAGGCGCCAGTTGAGTAAAGTCCGGCACGGACACGTCGTTTAGAAATTGTGCGTCATTCACGCAGGGAATGGGCGTGGTCGTGGGCGCAATGGGGGTGGAGGGCAGAAGCGTGAAACCTGGTTCGGGCGTGCGTGTAGCGTTGGCCGGTTGAGCCAGGGTTGTCGCCGTCGGCGAAAACGCGGGCGTTGCGGCAGTGGGCGCAGCGGAGCACGGAAGGCAGGCGGAAAGAAAGAGAAAGAGAAAAAGAGAGAGATGGAGGAGGCGCATCGCGCCGATTATAAAACAAAACACCCAGTCGGGAAAACTTCGGCGGGAAAATTGGACGCAGAAAAACGCAGACGGCGGGCATCAAGCGCGGGGCGGACTTATCGCGAAGCGTCCGGTTGACCGCAGGGTTGGGCGTCAGGCGCAGTATTTACGCAACCCGCAGTTGAAAGACATGCCGCCGAGTGCCGGCGCGCCCCACTTCGCGAAACCCTGCAGCCTCGAATGTCTGAACGAAGCCCATGAACCGATAACTCGGAGACTCTGGATCGACGGGATAAGCTTCCACAATCGAGGCTCCTCGGGACTTGGCGAAGTCGACGGCTGCGGCAATGATCTGTTGAGTAATGCCTTGGCCCCGCAACTTGCGAACAACGAAGAAGCAAGCGATTGACCAAACGCCTTCGT
>CAYYCF010000286.1:0-3503 GCA_964470235.1 uncultured Anaerolineales bacterium
ACATGGAGCCGGACTCGTGGGAGTGGCACATGTACGACACGGTGAAAGGCGGCGACTATCTCGTCGATCAAGACGCCGCCGAGTTCCTCGCCCGCGACGCCATTGACGCCGTTCTCGAACTGGAGCATATGGGCTTGCCGTTTGATCGTACGCCCGACGGCAAGATCGAACAGCGGCGCTTCGGCGGCCATACCGCCAACTTCGGCGAGAAGCCCGTGATGCGAGCCTGCAAAGCCGCCGACCGCACCGGCCATATGATCTTGCAGACGCTCTATCAAAATTGCATCAAACAGAAAGTGAATTTCTTCAACGAATTCTTCGTCACCGATGTGCTGGTGCAGGACGAGGTCTGCCGCGGCGTGGTCGCCATTGACGTGGCTACCAGCGAACTGCACGTCTTCCACGCCAAAGCGGTGATGATCGCGGCAGGCGGATTCGGCAAGATGTTTCAAGTGACGTCGAATGCCCACACCCTCACCGGCGATCCGGTGGCGGCCGTCTTCCGGCGCGGCCTGCCGTTGGAAGACATGGAATTTTTCCAGTTTCATCCCACCGGAATCTACAAGATGGGCATTCTGCTTTCCGAAGCGGCGCGCGGCGAGGGCGCGGTGTTCACCAACGACTCCGGCGAACGGTTCATGGAACGCTACGCGCCGACGTTGAAAGACCTTGCGCCGCGCGATATGGCCTCGCGATTCATTTTTCAAGAAGTGCGCGCCGGGCGCGGCATCGGCGGCAAAGACTACGTGCACATGGATTTCCGCCCGGAAACGATTAACCGCCTCCACAGCGGCCCGGGCGGCAACGACGTGACGGCTGAACATCTGGAAAAGGCTCTGCCGGACATCATCGAATTCGTGCGCGTGTACATGGGACTCGATCCGATGAAACAACCGGTGCCCATCCAGCCGACCGCGCATTACGCCATGGGCGGCATCCCTACCGACGTGGACGCGCGTGCCTTGGCGAATAACTCCAAGATCGTCGCCGGCCTGTACGCGGCGGGCGAGTGCGCCTGCGTCTCCGTTCACGGCGCAAACCGGCTCGGCACGAATTCGTTGGTTGATCTGGTAGTGTTCGGGCGGCGCGGCGGCAAACACATGGCCGAGTTCTGCAAAGGCGCGAGTTTCTCGCCTCTGCCCTCCAATCCGGAACGCGACACCGCCGCCGAGTTTGATCGCATCCGGGGTGGCAACGGTACCGAGCGCGCCGCCGTGATCCGCGACGCTTTGCAAAAGCTGATGACCGGCGATGTCGGCGTTTATCGCAACGGGCCGGACATGGAACGCGCCGTAAACGGCATCCGCGAATTGAAGGCGCGCTATTCGAACGTGAAGGTTGACGACCCTGGCAAGATTTTCAACAGCGATGTCGTGGAGACGTTTGAGTTGGGGTGTTTGCTCGATTTGGCCGAGGTGACTGCCGCCGCCGCTCTGTGCCGCACCGAAAGCCGCGGCGGGCACGCGCGCGAAGATTTTCCTGATCGCGACGACGGGCAATGGTTGAATCACAGCATGGCCTACCGCACCGACGGCAGCGGCGTCGGCCTCACCGGCGGCGGGATGCGGTTCGACCGAAAGCCGGTGAGCATTACGAAGTTTCAGCCGAAGGAAAGGACATACTAGCCGATAGCAGATCGCTGATAGCAGATTGCCATTGGCCCTATGCTATCAGCTATACGCCATCAGCCATATGCTATGAAAGTCCATCTCAAAATCAAACGTTTCAACCCCGAAGCCGATGCCAAACCCTATTGGGCCGAATACGACGTGGACGCCGAGCCGACCGACCGCGTGCTGGACGCTTTGCATTTAGTGAAGTGGTATCAAGACGGGAGCTTCAACCTGCGCCGCTCGTGCGGGCACGGCGTGTGCGGCTCGGACGCGGTGCGGATCAACGGGCGCAACATGCTGGCCTGCAAAGTGCTCATTCAGGACGTGGGCGCGAACATCACCGTCGAACCGTTGTTAGGCATGAAAGTGATCAAGGACTTGATCGTGGACATGGAGCCGTTCTTTGCCCACTACCGCTCGGTGTTGCCGTATTTCGTCAACGACGAGCCCGCTCCCGAAGACGGCCGTGAGCGTTTGCAAAGCATCGAAGACCGCGAGCGGTTTGACGAAGGCACGAAATGTATTTTGTGCGCGGCCTGTACCACCTCCTGCCCCTCGTTCTGGGCGGACGGCGAATACATCGGCCCGGCGGCCGTGGTGCAGGCGCACCGCTTCATCTACGACAGCCGCGACCGCGCCGCCGCCGACCGGCTCAACGTCCTCAACGAGCAGACGGGCGTGTGGCGCTGCCGCACCGCGTTCAACTGCACTAACGCCTGCCCGCGCGGTATCCCCGTCACTCAATTGATCGGCGAGATCAAGAAGGCGTTGGCCACCGGCCAACTGTAATACTCTGAGATGAAACATGGCTGTTGAAATTGAACCCGCCGCCCGAAAAATTCTGGTGGTGGACGACGACTGGCTCAACCGCGACCTGCTCGAAGCGTATTTGAAAGAGGCGGGGTATCGGTGCGTCACCGCCAGCGACGGCGCGGAAGCATTGCAATTGGCCAAGACCAACCCGCCCGATCTGGTGCTGTGCGACGTGCAGATGCCGCGCATGAGCGGCTACGACGTGTGCCGCCAGCTCAAGAGCGACCCGGCCACGCGCTTTGTCCCGATTGTGATGGTGACCGCCCTCGACAGCGACGACGAAAAACTTCATGCGGTCGAGGCCGGCGCCGACGACTTCGTCACCAAACCCTTCAACTCCATTCTGCTGCTCACCCGTGTCCGCTCGCTCTTGCGAATCAAACTTCTGCACGACGAAGTGGAAGCACGCAACGCGCTCTTGCGGCAAGTGCTAACCCGTTATCTGGCCGAAGGCGTGGCCGAAACTATCCTCACCAACCCCGATCGCTATTTGCGGCTCGGCGGTGAGACTCGCCCGGTGACGGTGCTGTTCGCCGACATTCGCGGGTTCACGGCCTTCACCGAACAGCATGGCGGCCAGCAAGTGGTCGAAGCCCTCAACAGCATCTTCCCCGATCTCACCAGGCTGATCTTTGCCCACCGCGGCACGTTCGACAAATACTTGGGCGACGCGATTATGGCGTTTTGGGGCGCGCCGCTGGCTAACGACGACGACACCTTTCAATCGGTGAAGGCCGCCGTGGACATGCGCGACTCTTTCCGGCAGGTGTGCGCCGCCAAAGGCGGCGCGCTGGCGAATCTCGGTCTCAGCATCGGCCTCAACACCGGCGAGGCCACGGTGGGAAATATCGGCTCGGAGAAGGTGATGGACTACACCGTGATCGGCGACACGGTGAACGTGGCCCGCCGTTTGCAGGAAGGCGCGCAGGCCGGAGAGATTCTGATCAGCGAAGCGACGTACAACGCGGTGAAGGATCAGGTGCGCGCCGAACGGCTGGAGGCGCGGAGCCTGCACGGGCGGCGCGACCCGGTGGTGGTGTATGCGCTCAAAGAAGTTGGGGGGATGAATCCCCCGGC
>CAYYCF010000287.1:0-3495 GCA_964470235.1 uncultured Anaerolineales bacterium
TTGACGTCAGGCGGGGCGATTGATGGAGGAGAAGAAAATGGCCAAGCCAGATCATTTGCGAATCACGATCCAGCGCGGCCCGCAGGTTGGCCAAGCGTTCGTGTTGGACAGGCCCGTAACCACCCTGGGCCGGGTGACCGGGAACGACATCCCCCTTCGTTCCAACTCGGTGTCGCGGCGGCACGCGCACATCCGCCTCGACGACGGGCATTATTTCCTCGAAGACCTCGGCAGCAGCAACGGCACCTTCGTCAACAATCTGTTGATCACACAGCCGCGTGAATTGAAACCAGGCGACGTGATCCGCCTGGGCGAGCAAATCGAACTGGCGATCGCGCCGGCCAGCCTCCCCAGCGTCGTGCGCCTGCCCACCGTGCTGGCCGACTCCGGCGCGCTCCTGGGCGCGCCCGTTGCCCCGACGATGGCCGCCGCCGATCTCGGCGAAATCGTCGCCCCGCAATTAATGGTTCAGATCAGCGGCGGGCCGGCGAACACTTACGAACTGCAGGCGCAAACGATCAAACTCGGCCGCGCCCCCGACAACGACATCCGTCTTGACCAAGTTTTTGTTTCACGCTATCAAGCCCAATTGACGCGCACCGCGTCGGGTTACCGGCTCGACCCCGCCGCCGACGCTAGCAATCCACTGGTCTATCGCGGCAGTTCAGTCGCCGAAGCGGTTGATTTGAAACACGGCGACATTCTGCGTTTCGCCGGACAAAATCCTGGCGAGATGATCACGCTCACCTATTTCGATTGGTCGCGCGCAGAAGAATCCGCCGCCGCTCAGTCGCTCGATTTCGCCAACCGCGACTTAGTCGCCATTGGCCGCGCGCCCGACAACGACCTGGTGGCCGATAACCCGCTGGTCTCGCGCTATCACGCCGAGATCAAGCGCATCGGCGCGCGCTATCAACTGCGCGATCTCAAAAGCGTGAACGGCACCTTCGTCAACGAACGGCGCATTACGGGTGACGTATGGCTGTCTCCGGCGGACGCGATCCGGATCGGCACGCTGCGGCTCACGCTGAGCGAAGACACGCTCCGCCACACCGACGAATCGGGCGGCATGTTGATGGAAGTGCGCCGCCTCAACAAGTGGGTGCGGAAGGATCTGAATCTTCTGCAAGACCTTTCCCTGCACATCCGCCCGCGCGAGTTTGTGGTGCTGGTCGGCCTCAGCGGCGCGGGCAAATCCACCCTCATGGACGCGCTGGCGGGTTACCGCCCGGCCACGCACGGCGAAGTGTTGGTCAACGGCATTAACCTTTACCAACATTTCGACGTGGCCCGCGATCACATCGGCTTCGTGCCGCAGCGCGAGATCATTCACATGGAGTTGAGCGTGTTTCAGGCGCTCGACTACGCCGCGCAACTGCGCATGCCGCCGGACACGACGGCCGAGGAGCGGCACGGACGCGTGAACAGCGTGTTGAAAGACCTCGGGCTGACCGAGCGGCGCGACGTGCCGGTGAGCTCCCTCAGCGGCGGGCAGCAAAAACGTGTCAGCATCGGCGTCGAATTGATCACGCGCCCGACGCTCTTCTTCCTCGACGAACCCACCTCCGGCCTCGACCCTGGCACCGAAACCGCGCTCATGAACCTCATGCGCGGGTTGGCCGATCAGGGGCGCACCATCATTCTGATCACACACGCCACGAAAAACGTTGTCCTGGCCGACAAAGTGATCTTCCTCATGCGCGGCGGGCGGCTGGCCTGGTTCGGCCCGCCCGACGAAGCGCTGGCCTATTTCGATCAATTCCGTTCCGAGCGCGAACGGCGCGCCAGCGACATGGAATTCGACAAGATTTATTCACTGCTCGAAGACCCGGCGCGCGGGTCGGCGCAAGAGTGGGCGGATCGATTCCGCGCCACCCCGGCGCACGAGAAATACATCGTGGCGCCGCTGGGACTCGGCGCGGGCGCAGCCGGAGCCGCGCCCCAGGCCGGCGTCCCGGCAGTCGCCGCCGGCCGCGCGGAGGCGGCGGAGGAGCTTGCCCGGACTCTGCCGCAGAAAAAAACTGTTGCCCCTCCTGCGCCCGCCAAACGGCTCTCGGCCATGCGCCAGTTCAGCATTTTGCTCTCGCGGAATGTGACCGTGCTGTTGCGGGATCGTTTCAGTATGATCCTGATGCTGGGCGCCGCGCCCCTGCTCGGCCTGATGGACTTCCTGCTCGTCAAGCGGAACATGTTTGACTTGACGAATGGGAGCGCAGAAAACATCAGCATCAGCATGTTTTCGCTGTGCATCACCGCCATCTTCGTCGGCGCCATGGCGCAAATGCGCGAGATCGTCAAAGAGACCGCTATTTACAGGCGCGAGCGGTTGGTCAATTTGCAAATTCTGCCGTACGTGCTTTCGAAAGTTTCCATCGCCGCCGTCCTGGCCTTGTACCAATCGCTGGCCTATCTGATCATTCGTTACATCGCGGCGGATATGCCCGGCGGCATTGAAACCGCGCTCGGCATTTACGTCACGCTCACACTGGCGACGTTCGCGGGAATGATGTTAGGGCTGTTCGTGTCAGCGGTGTCGCCCACGCAAGCCGCCGCGCCGCTGCTCACCATCATTTTCCTCATCCCGCAAATTCTGCTGGCCGGAGCCTTGATCCCGATCAACTCGCTCGGCCTGGTGGGCGAGGTGGCCAGCGCGACCATGTCGGCGCGCTGGGGGTTTGAGGCGCTCATCTCGCAAACGGGCTTCGGCAAAACAGTCGCCGCCGATGCCTACTGGCGGATGACTTCTGCCGAGCGCGATGCCCTCACCGCCGAACAGAAGAATCAGTTCAGGTGCGCGGGAGACCATCTCTTCAAGACCTGTTACTTCCCCGGCTTGTTGGATTTTTACGACTCGGCCGTTGATCAGCCCGAACCGATCAAGCCGGTGCAACCGGAGTCGCCCGGCGACCCGCCGCCGCAACCGGACTTCCCGCCCGAGCCGAAGATGCCACCCGAACCGACTCTGCCGCCCCAACCGGCACAGCCCGAATCCACCGCCCTGGTTTTGCCCGAGCCGCCCCCGCCGCCCGAACAGCCGGAAGTGTTCACGCCGTTTGAACAGCTTCGATACAACATCGCCGTCCGCGATTATCTGGACGCCCTCGAGGCGCACAGCAAAAAAGTGCAGGCGCTTACAGAGTCGCACGTCAACCAGTATCAAAAGGAAATCGAAGACTACCTCGACGCGCTACAGAAATATCAAGACGACGCGAAGAAGGCTCAAGACGACTACAGCGCAGAAGTCGAGCGAATCCAAAAGGCGTACAACGACGAGGTGCAGACCGTCCGCGATGATTACAGCGCGCAGATAGTCGTCTATCAGGCAAAGGTGGACATGGCCAAAGACGCGCAGTCGCGCTACGAGGACGAGATCAAACAATATCAAGAGGCGATCAACGAATGGCAGACCGGACGCAGTGGCGCGATTGCCGGCGCCGAAGGGATGCTGACCTCGTTCTACGACAAGTTCGGCGCGCTGTACGACGTGAACGTGCC
>CAYYCF010000288.1:0-2134 GCA_964470235.1 uncultured Anaerolineales bacterium
CCGGTGAACACCGTGCCGAGAATCCCTTCGTGCCGGAAGTCTTCATTTAATTTCAGTTTGCCCTTTGCATGAAGCGTCGCCATCTTTGCGCACGTGCCGGTGCCGCACGGCGAGCGGTCAATTGCGCCCGTCCATGTGGAGGGGCGATCCCAGTCGAGTTTGCCGGTCGAAACGGTCACAGCGTTTTTCAAATGCGCGTCAGGCCGCGTGGGAGGCGCGGAGAGTTCGGCAATGGTGACTCCGGCAAAGCCCGGTTGCTCGGGGTGAACGACCGGCAATTGCTCTTGTGTCGCCGCTTTGATCATCTCGCTGATTCGCACGATGTCACGCCCCTCGTCGGGAGTCAACTTCAAACCAAACCGCGCCGCCTCGGCGATGACGTAGAACATCCCGCCATACGCTACGTCCACCGTCACCGTGCCAAGTTGCGGCACTTCGATCTGCTTGTCGAGATGAACCGCAAAAGCCGGTACGTTTTGAAACGTCACGCTCTTCACTTTGCCATTCGCGCATTCGGCGCGCACGCGAATCAAACCGGCGGGCGCTTCCAGCGTCAACTCCGTGATCGGCTCGCGCATCGGGATCATGCCCGTTTCGAGTAACACGGTCGTCACGCAGATCGTGTTCGTGCCGGACATGCCCGGATATTCCACTTGTTCCATGATGACGAAACCGGCGTCCGCGTCGGGGTGCGTAGGCGGCAAGATCAGATTGCAGTTCGCCGCCGGGTAGCCGCGCGGTTCGCGCAGCATCCGTTTGCGTAACCCATCCGCGTGCGTTTGCAGGTATTGCATCTTCTCGAACATCGTCTTTCCGGGAACATCCAATACTCCGCCGACGATCACCCGGCCGTGCTCGCCGCCGGCATGGGCGTCTACCGCTTGAATCATGTTTGATATACGCATGGTTGTCACCTCTATTGAAGTTAGGACTCACGCAGTTCAAGCCGATAGAAACCACAGATGTCACGGATTACACGGATTTTGTTATCGCCTCCATCAGTGAAATCCGTGTAATCTGTGGTTGCTCTTCTTTCAACTGCGTGACTCCCAGAAGCTTGAGATTTGGGAGTTGAACTTTGGAATTTGGGATTTGGCTTTTGGGATTTGGGGTTTGGGATTTAGTATAATTCATCCCATGCCAACTCCCTCCCTCATCCTTCACGGCGGCGCGTGGGCCATCCACGACGACGAAGTTGAAGATTGTCTCACTGGCTGTCGGATCGCGGCGCAAGCCGGTTGGGAAGTCTTGCGAAACGGCGGCGCGGCGCTCGACGCGGTCGAGGCCGCCGTGCGCGTGCTTGAAGACGATCCTGCTTTCGACGCCGGACGCGGCTCGCACCTCAACACCAGCGGCGAAGTCGAAATGGACGCGATCATCATGGACGGCGCGACGCTCGACAACGGCGCGGTGGCCGCCGTTCAGCGCGTCAAGAATCCGATCAGCCTCGCGCGGTTGGTGATGGAACAAAGCGGCCACAGCCTGCTCGTCGGCCCGGGCGCAGAGGCCTTTGCGCGC
Organism: uncultured Anaerolineales bacterium; assembly: GCA_964470235.1. GTDB lineage: Bacteria > Chloroflexota > Anaerolineae > Anaerolineales > VGOW01 > VGOW01. The sequence continues at coordinate 1,519 of CAYYCF010000288.1, forward strand.
TCAGTCGGCGTCGCGGCCTATCCGGTTGAAGCGTTGCTCGTCGGGCGCGAATTGGATCGGTGGGAAGAATTCAAACGAAGCCGCGAACAGCAGACCCGGCGCGGGAGCACGGCCGGTGAATTCGAGATTCCCACCGGCACAGTGGGCGCGGTCGCCCGCGACGCGAACGGCCACCTGGCCGCCGCCACTTCCACCGGCGGCACGGCCAACAAACTGCCGGGGCGTGTCGGCGACAGCCCGCTCATCGGTTGCGGCGCGTACGCCGACGACGAGTGCGGCGCGGCCTCCTCGACCGGCTGGGGCGAATCGTTGATGAAGATCGTGTTCTGCAAATCGGCCTGCGATTTGATGGCCGCCGGTCTTCCGGCGCAGCAGGCCGCCGACGCCATCATCAAGCGCCTCGCCGAGCGCGTAGACGGACTCGGCGGAATCATTTTGGTTGACAAGCAGGGGAACATCGGCCACGCCTTCAACACCCCGCGCATGGCGCGAGCGTGGGTGACGGCGGACGGAGAGATCGAATCCGCCGTTTGAAAATTCACCACTGAATAGTCTAATAGTCGAATAGTCGAATAGCCTGGTAGTCGAGGAGTCCAATAGGCGACTACCCGACTAC
>CAYYCF010000288.1:2234-3495 GCA_964470235.1 uncultured Anaerolineales bacterium
CCCAGCGCGCTCCGGTACGCCGGGCTGGACGATCAACTCCGCGCGCTCGGCCACACCGTCGCCGATAACGGCAACCTGCCCGTGCCGCTTCCGGAAAACGAACCGCCCGACGACTCCCGCGCCCGCCATTTGCGCAGCGTGGCCGCCGTCTGCCGCGACGTGCACGCCAACGCCCTCGCCTGTCTCGAACAAAACGAAACGGCGATCTTCCTCGGCGGCGACCACTCGATCAGTATCGGCACGGTGTCGGCCATGGACACGCACGGCAACAACGTTGGCGTGCTGTGGGTGGACGCGCACGCCGATTTCAACACGCCCGACATCACGCCCTCCGGCAACATTCACGGCATGGCGCTGGCCGCGCTCATGGGCCGCGGCCCGGAAGAACTCACCGGCATCGGGCGCGCCGGCGCGAAACTTAAACCGTCCGAAGCGGTCATCATCGGCGGGCGCGATTTTGACCCCCAAGAAAAAATCGCCCTGCGGGAGACGGGCGTTCTCGTCATCACCATGCGCGATATCGACGAGATGGGCATGGCCGCGGCGGCGCATCAAGCGCTTGAGCGTTTAGCGCCGATGAAAAAACTGCACATCAGCCTCGATATGGATTCGCTCGATCCGATGGAAGCGCCCGGAGTCGGCACGCCCGTGCCGGGCGGCCTCACCTACCGCGAAGCGCATTTGCTCATGGAAATATTGGCCGACTCCGGCAAAGCAGCCTCGCTCGATATTGTCGAAGTCAATCCTGTTCTCGACGAACGCAACCGCACGGCCAGACTCGGCGTGGAGTTGGCCGCCTCCCTTTTTGGAAAACGCATAATGTGAAAATATTTATCACCCGCGCCATTCCGCAAAAAGGTCTCGATCTCGTCCGTCAATTTGCCGACGCCGATGTGTGGCCCGACGACCTGCCGCCGCCTTACGAAATCTTGCTGCAAAAAGTGAAAGGCGTTGACGGCCTGCTCTGCCTGCTCACGGATCGAATCGATTCTCAACTGATGGACGCCGCAGGCGGTTCGCTCAAGGTGATCAGCCAGATGGCGGTCGGCTGCGACAACATTGACATCGCCGCCGCCACCGCGCGTCACATTCCGGTGGGGCATACTCCCGGCGTGCTGACCGAAACCACCGCCGACTTTGCCTGGGCGCTGTTGATGGCCGCCGCGCGGCGCGTGGTCGAAGGAAACAACTACGCGCGGGCAGGCCAATGGAAAACGTGGGGGCCGGCTCTGCTCACCGGGCCGGAAGTGAACGGCGCGAC
>CAYYCF010000289.1:0-3485 GCA_964470235.1 uncultured Anaerolineales bacterium
GTTGGTCTCCAATTTGCTTGAGATTGAGTCGCTGCCGGAGGCTATCCGCGACATCATACTCAAAAAGGCGGAGGGCAACCCGTTTTTTGTGGGGGAAGTGATCCGGATGCTGATTGACCGCGGCGCGATTCTGAAGAATGGCGAAAGTTGGGCGGCAGGCAAGGAGATCCAAACGGTGGAAATCCCCGACAACTTGCAGGGGCTGTTGCTGGCGCGCATTGACCGCCTGCCGGAAGACGTCAAGCGCACGCTTCGGGTGGCTTCGGTCATCGGGCGGCAGTTCTCCGTGCGCGTGTTGGAACAGGTGCTGAACAAGTGATCGGGCGGCCGCAACAATACTGACTGACCGCTTGCCAGTATTTTTTTTTGTGCTAGACTATGCGCGCAATTGTCTGAGGTTTGGTGGCGCGTGCCACCGATCAAGTCAGAACATTTACCCAAATCGCACCAGGAGGAAACCATGACCGTGTCCGATATGCAACCCATGATGCCCGAGTCGACGGGCGGCATGCCGATGCCCCAGCCGGCGCCGATGTCCACGCCTGCGCCGATGCCGGCGCCCGCGCCCGCCGCGCCCATGACGGCCCCGACGCCGACGCCCAAACCGGCGCCGAAGAAGAAGGCCGCCAAGAAACCGGCCAAAAAAGCCGCAAAGAAGAAGGCTGCCAAAAGACCGGCCAAGAAAGCCGCTAAGAAGAAGGCCGCCAAAAAACCGGCCAAAAAGACCGCTAAGAAGCCGGCCAAGAAGTCGGCCAAAAAGCGCAAATAGCCCGGTAGGGCGAAGCTTTCGCCTCTCGGCTTCAAGGCAACTAGGCGCTCGAGAGCCGTTGTGTGTGCTTCGCCTGGACAAAAATAAAGCAGAGTGCCGCGCTACACAGCGGTACTCTGCTTTGTCGTCTATATGACCCGCGACCTCATCGCCCCGTTATAGCTTTCTCCAAATTATGCAGCCGCGCCAGCATTTCGGCGTTCATGCGATCAACTTTTTCGTGCAGGTGCCCCACTTCCAGTTCGGCATTTAGGTTGATTTGATACTCAATATCGCCGCGAATGCGGTCTTTGGCCGCCTGTAGGTTTTGAGCGAGCAGGACAAAGATGCTGAGGAAAATCGCCTCCAGTGAAACCGCCATCGTGAGCAAGCCGAACGGGAATGGATCGAACGGCACGATGCCCGGAATCAGCCTCACGTTCAGGACGATCCACGATAAAAAGACCGCGGCGTTGAGGGTCAGGAACGGCATACTGCCGCTGTATTCGGCGATGAAATTGGCGATGCGCTGAACCCAGTTCAGTTCTTCGGCGATTTCTTCATTCGCGTTGCGTGACACGCGGTCGCGCAGGCGGTCGCCTGCCTGGCGCATGCGCTGCCCCATCACCGTGAGCATATCTAGGGCGGCGTCGGGCTTGCTGCGGATGAACAATTGCAGGTCGCCGTGATCCAGCACCAATGTGTCGGTGTCGTCGAGCGCGGTGGCCGTCGCGGTGCGCGGCCCGTTATCCAGCAAGGAAAGCTCGCCAAAAAAATCTCCGCGCTCGGCGACGGCCAAGACAGTTTTCTGGCCGGTGTGATCCTTGACGTACAACTCCACTTTGCCGGATCGCACTAAATAGAGCGCGTCGCCAGGATCGCCGAAATTGAAAATCGTCTCGCCTTGCTTGAAGGTAGCCTCGTCAAGCACATTGGCCAGCGCCTTGCGTTCCTCGCCGTCCAAGAGTTGGAAGAATGGCACTTCGGCCAGAAGTTTTTCATCAGCGGGCATAAGACCCTCCAGTGGCAAATTTGTGCCGGGAATTGTAAGCCAAATGCGGGATATTGCCACCCCGACATATTACACAGTTATTACGACGCCGAGCCGAGTTGGCAAATCAACCGGTTTTCGATCCGCATAGTGCAAACGCTCACAGCTCGCATTTGACCACTTGCGCAAATGACGCTTTTTGATCTACACTATACTCGTAATCGGTCGAAATTTGTCCGAATTGTTGTAGCCGCAGGGAGGCGCGCTACACAATGTTCACAGCGATGCAACGCCAACTAATCCAAGGAGGCTAGCCATGTACGAGAAGCCCGAAATCACCAAACACGAAGACCTGTCCCAAATCACCTTCAGCAGCCACTAATCCTAGTGGCCAGGGCCGATTGACCCATGAGCTATGAACGACGGCCCGGTCAACCAGCAAGTCCGAAACTGTTCTACTCGTAGCGCGCCTCCCTCCGGCTATAACCAAACCGAATGAAACTGCCTTCGATCACTGCGACGCAGTTGATACTCAACGCCTTGCGCCCCGATCAGACTCCCGCATCATGGGAGTCTGATCGTATTGGGGCGGCCGCCGATTGGGATGACCTGGCTGTGCGGGCGATTGTTCTCGGTCTCGCGCCCCAACTGCATTGGAGGATGTTGGAGTGGGGGGGTGCCGCCCCCGTGCCGCCCCGCGCCGCGGCCAAGTTGAGTGTTACGTATCGGGCCAGCCAAATGCGCACGGCCTCCATTTACAGACAATTGGGCGAAGCGCTCTCAGCCTGCGCCGGGCGCGGCTTGCGGCCCGTCGCGCTCAAGGGCGTTCACCTCGCCGCGCGCGTTTACCGCGACGCCTCGCTGAGGCCCATGAACGACATTGACCTGCTCTTCGCGCCGGACGAACTCTCGACGGCCGAGTCGATTCTCGAATCGCTCGGCTACGGCGGCAAACATAAATCTGCGGAGCTGGGGCCTGGGGTGACGAAGCACACCAGCACCTTCCGGCGCGCCGGCGCGGCCGCGCACACGCCCAACCCCTATCTCTCCGGCGACGCCGAGTGCACGATCGAGCCGCACGTCTCGCTCGAAGAATCGTGGTTCGGACTCAAAGTGGACATCACGCCAGGCGTGCGCGAGCGCGCTATTGAAACCCGACTCGACGGGCACCCGTGCCGCGTGCTGGCGGACGAGGATTTGCTTTTGCATCTGTGCGTCCATTTTTGCTTTCACCTGATCATGGGCGCGCCGACGATGGTGCAGTTGTGCGATTTGTTGGCGGCCACCGTAGAGCGGACCGTAGGGCGGACTTTCCAGTCCGCCCTGTCTGGCGGGCTAGAAAGCCCGTCACTACGACGACAAATTGATTGGCCGGTTTTCGTCCATCGCGCCATTGACTGTCGCGCCGGGCCGTACACATTGGCCGCGCTTACGCTGGCGCAGAAATTGCTGGCCGCTCCCATCCCAGAGTCGGTTTGCGAGCAATTGGCCTCCGCCACCCCCGCGCCGCTTCGGGAACGCATCGCCCGTCTCGGCCTGGACGACATTCTGCGCCGCACGCAACAGAAACCGTTGACGACGATCTCTCAACGGATTGGGCGCGGCCTCAACGACCGTATGGAAGCCGCGCGCTGGGCCGCCGATTGGCGGAGTCAAATGCGGGTGTGGCAAACGGCGTTGAATGTGGGAAGCACGGACACAGGACGGATGCTGTTGAAAATGAACAATGAGACAATGAGACAATGA
>CAYYCF010000290.1:0-3480 GCA_964470235.1 uncultured Anaerolineales bacterium
AGCAGTTACGAATTGTCACAAAATCAATTTCGTATAATTCGTGTAATGAGCGAAGCACCCTTTAGGGTTCGTGGCAAATGAGTCCGATGACTATCAAAATACTCATCGCCGACGATCACGAAATTGTCCGCAAAGGGTTGAGCCTCATGCTCCGCCAGGAGCCTGGCTTTGAGGTGGTGGGCGAGGCGCGCGATGGCGCAGAGGCCGTGCGCCTGGCCGAGTCGCTTGCGCCGGACGTGGCCCTGCTCGATTTGATGATGCCGGTGATGGACGGGCGGGCGGCGGCCATTGAAATAAAACGGAGTCGGCCAGCCATCCGGGTGATGATCCTCAGCGGCGTAGTACCTGGCGAACTCGTCTTCGAGACTATCGAAGCGGGAGTGGACGGTTACGCCATCAAAGACATCAGCCCCGACGAGTTGAGCCGCGCCATTCGCACGGTGGCCGAGGGCAAGCGTTACATTCATGCCGCCGTCACTCAAGCCTTATTGGAACGCGCCGCGCCCCGCCCCGCCAGGCCGCAGATCAAATTCTCTCCGCGCGAACTCGACGTTCTGCGCCTGATGGCCACGGCGGCCACCTACAAGGAAATCGGCGGGCAATTGTTCATCTCCGAAGAGACCGTGCGCTCGCACGTCAAAAGCATCCTCGCCAAAATCGATCAGCCCAACCGCACGCAGGCGGTGGTGGCGGCGGTGAAGATGGGGTTGATCCAACTGGATTGATCGACCATGCCCAAGACTCAAAACAGAAAAAAGCCTGCCCCCGCCGCAAGCCCCGCGCCGACGAAGCGCAGGCGCTAATCACGATCGCCGAAGCGCTCAACCGCGAGGCCGGACTCAAAGAGGCCTTGGCGATCAGCTTGGATGTCGCCTTGACTCTCGTCGGCTCGGAGACCGGCTGGATCGTTTTGCTGAACGAGGAAGGCGGCACGCGGCTGGCGGCGGCGCGCGCCGCCTCCGATACTCTGCAAACGGAATTGGCGGCCATTGCGCTGATAGATGAAAATGGGCAAACGTTTTCGGGGCGCGCCCACGTGGGCTGGCGGAATGGGTATCACGTCTTCCCTGCTCGTGCCGATGCTGGTGGCCGGGCGCGTGGTGGGCGGTCTGGTCGTCAACAGCCGGACGCAACGCGACTGGAGCGAAGATGACGTGCGCCTGCTCTCGCTCATCGCGAATACCACGGCGCAGGCGCTGGATCGGGTGCGGTTATTCGAGGCGGGGCGCGAAAGCGAGGAGCGCTACCGCACCCTCGTCGAATATGCCTCCGATGGCATCTTTCTGACCGACGCGCAGGGCCGCTACCTGACTGTGAACCCGCGCGGCTGTGACATGCTGGGCTACTCGCGCGAAGAACTCCTGACCATGAGCATTGACGACCTGATAGCGCCCGAGGTACTCGCTCTGCTCAACGCAGATGGCGCGGCGCTCGCCATGCGCGACCCGGTCAGCGGCGAGCCGGTGGTTGAACTCGCGCGCGGGGCCTGGACCCAGGGCGGCGGGGAGCGCCTGCCGCCGGGCGCGGGGGTGAGCGGGCACGTGATTGCAACCGGCCAGCCCTACGCGAATGATGACGTGCGCACCGATCCCCGTTTTGCCCCGCCCGACCCCGACATGCTGGCCGGGGTCCGTGCCCTGGCCTGTGTCCCGCTTATCGCGCAAGAGCAAACCATCGGCGCGGTGTGGGTGGGCTGCAAAACCGCAGTCCCCAAAGAGAGCGTGCGCGTGCTCACCGCCATCGCGGACATGGCCGGCAATGCCCTCCAGCGCGCAGCGCTGCACGAACAGACCGAGCGCGACGCCGTTGAACTGACCCTGGCCTATGACACTACCCTCGAGGGCTGGGCGCGCTCGAACTGCGTGACGAAGAGACCGAGGGCCGCACCCAGCGTGCGACTGATCTCACCCTGCAACTGGCGCGGGCAATGGGGGTGAGTGAGGAAGAGATCGTCCACATCCGGCGCGGCGCGCTCCTGCACGATATTGGCAAGATGGGCATCCCCGACAGCATCTTGCTCAAGCCAGGCCCGCTGACCGACGAGGAATGGGTGACTATGCGAAAGCACCCACAGCATGCCTACGACATGCTCTCGCCCATCGCCTACCTGAATCCCGCGCTGGACATTCCATACTGCCACCACGAAAAATGGGACGGCAGCGGCTACCCGCGCGGGCTCGCCGGCCCGCAGATTCCACTGGCGGCGCGAATCTTTGCGGTGGTGGATGTGTGGGACGCTTTGCGCTCCGACCGGCCGTACCGCGCCCGTTGGCCGGAAGAGAAAGTGCGCGAACACATCCGGTCGCTGGCCGGAACGCATTTCGATCCGCAAGTGGCCGAGGTGTTTTTGAATATGGATGCGGTGAGTTAATCACCCTTACGGGGGAGGCCCTGCCCCCTGTAGCGGTGATGCCCCTTTTCGGCTATCCGGTGTAAACTATCCGTGTTCATTCGTTTATTCGCGAGAACAAATATAACACGTGCAAACCACTCTTCGGCGCGAGGTCTACCAATTGCATGCCGAGATCTGCCAGGCGATCTCCGACCCTAATCGGATTCTGATTTTGTACGAGTTGAAAGACGGGCCGCGAAACGTCGGCGAATTGGCAGAGACGCTTGAAATGAGTCAACCGACCGTATCGCGGCATCTCAAAGTGCTGCGCGACCGCCGCATGGTGCAGACCAAACGCGAAGGTACAAGCATCTACTACACCCTCGCCGACCCGCGCGTGATCGAAGCCCTGAACCTGCTTCGCGGGATGCTGGCCGGAATTTTGGATCAGCGCACGGCGTTGGCGGAAGAACTGGCGTGACGCGTTTCTGGACGCAGTTTGAAGTCCGGCGGCGCGTTTTTTTGTCGTCAAGGAGGTTTATTGCACTTACCAAACATACAATGTGGCTGCTCAATGAACAAGTCAATGCTCGTTTTTGAACGTGAGGAGAAACCCAATGGCTACAGCGCTTCAAGAAGACAAAGTTCTCGACTGCTCCGGAATGCTTTGCCCCGTTCCGGTGATAAAAACATCCAAGGCGATCAAGGAAGTGCAAGTCGGACAGGTGTTGAAAATGATTTCCACCGATCCCGGCGCCCCGCCCGATATGGTGGCCTGGGCGCGGCAGACCGGCCACGAACTGTTGGACTCGCATCAAGAAGACAAGAATTACATTTTCTATTTCCGCCGCGCGAAGTAGCAGATGGCAGATAGCTTATCGCTGATGGCCTATCGCTGATAGCCGATTGCGTGCCGCCATCAGCCATCTGCTATCAGCCATCTGCTATCTGCCACAGGAGATTCCGATGTCCAAATCTGACCCCAATGCTCCCAAACGACTGGCGATTATCGCCAGCAAAGGCACGCTCGATTGGGCCTACCCGCCACTGATCCTGGCCAGCGCCGGCGCGGCTATGGGCTGGGACGTTGCCATATTCCACACGTTCTACGGCTTGACGCTGTTGTTGAAAGACATCAAAGCCGAAGT
>CAYYCF010000291.1:0-3476 GCA_964470235.1 uncultured Anaerolineales bacterium
ATCTTTATCACACCATTCACGACAAGCTATTGTGCCTGCCCGACGAGGTGACGGTTTACCCCACCCACGGCGTGGGATCGTTTTGTGTCGCTCCGGCGTCGCCGGAGCGAGTCACCACCATTGGCCGCGAGCGGCGGAGCAATCCGTTGGCACAACCTCAGACGGAAAAAGAATTCGTCGAGCGCGCGCTGACCGGCCTGCCGTCGTATCCGGCTTACTACAAACATATGCGGCCCATCAATCAACGCGGGCCGAGCGTGTTGGGCGGCGTGCCGGAATTGAAGCCGCTCTCGGCTGAAGCTGTGCGCGGTCTCGTGGCGCAAGGCGTTTCGGTGTTGGACGTGCGCGCGGCGCGCGAATTCGGCGAAAATCATATTCCCGGCGCGTATGGCATCGCCGTCCTGGCGCCGCTTACAACGTGGGCCGGTTGGCTCATCCCGTTCGGCGCGCCATTAGTGTTGGTTGCCAGGAACAGCGCCGAACTGGACTCGGCTGTTCGTCAACTCATTTGCATCGGCTTCGAGGATTTGCGCGGCTGCCTCGACGGCGGCATGGAGGCCTGGAAAGCGGCGGGCTTACCCGTCGAGCGCGTGGAGAAAATCACCGCCGCCGGTTTGCGCGAGCGCATGAAAGGGGATCGCGATCTATTGGTGATTGACGTGCGCCAGCAAGACGAGTGGGACGGCGGCCACATTCCCGGCGCGACTCACATCGAGAATGGCCGACTCCCCGCTATCGACTCTCTCCCCCTTGACCGCCCCATCGCCGTGCACTGCTACAGCGGCGACCGTTCGATGTGCGGCATCTCGGTTCTGGCGCGGCGCGGTTTCCGCAACCTGATCGAAGTGGAAGGCGGCTTCTCGGCCTGGGAAAAAGCAGGGTTTGAAGTGCAACGCAGCTGATGACTTACACCGTGTTAGAAAGAATTTTCGCTTTCGTCGATTCCATCGGCGCCAGCGCGGAAGCAAAGGCCGGCTCGATTCTGGTCTCGGTGGATGACGAACTCGCGGTGAGCCAGCCTTCCCTGATCTGAAAACGGCGAGCATGAATCCTTACACGAGCCAACCCCACCAGGATGCCTCTTCTCATCCCGAGTTTGAGATTGAACAGTCCCAGCTCACTCGGACTTTGGCAGCTATTGACGCCCGCTTGGAAAACGCCGTGGGCCTGAATACGGAGGGACCTGATGACTGGAGCACTCAAGCTCTTCGTGCTCACTTTCAGAGCAAGCACCACGATCTGCTCGCCGCACAGGAGTCTCCTTACTTCGGGCGAGTTGATTTTCGTGTAAATAGTAGGCAGGAATCGTTCTATATTGGGCGATACGGATTCCAGGATGGGACTATACGCATTATTAGCTGGAATGCGCCCATCGCGTCACTATTCTACAAAGGTGCGCCCGGCCTTTCTTCATATCGGAGCCCGGATGGTCCAATCGCCGGTCTACTTCAACTAAAAAGAAACATCAGTGTTCAGAACCGGGTCCTCTGGCGAATCGTAGATGAATTCGACTTGCGTGGGGAAGTGGAGTCCCCTTCGGCTGAAGTGGTCCGTCTAGCCAAAACAGAAGCGGCTCAACAACAAGTCGGCTATTTGCGGACAAAACTCGAGGAGCCTCGGACTCCGAAACTCCGCGACATCGTAGAGACCATCCAACCAGAACAATATGATTTGATCTCGGCTGATCCTTTTCAGATACTTGTTGTTCAGGGAGTGGCAGGAAGTGGAAAGACCTCTATCGCCTTGCACCGGCTGGTCCACCTCCTACACCCAGAGTTCGGCACGGGAAGGAATTTCAATAAGTGCATCGTGTTTGGGCCCACGCGATTATTTCTTAGTTATGTGGCGAATGTCCTCCCCGGACTGGGCATCCAGGGGATTCCACACACAACCGTTGCGGATTGGGCGAAGGGAGAGATAGGCTTTTCCGAGAAGGAAAGCCGCGACTCAATCCTAATAAGCATCTTGTCTTCGAGTGTTCCTCGTGAGCAAAAGGATCGGCATTGGAAACGTGGCCAGGCGATGAATTCCCTCAAAATGGGAGAACTGTTGGAGAGATACGTCGAGCGGCGCATGAAGCAGGTGCGCATTCCCAAAGGTGGTCTGCTTCTTAGGAAAGTTGGCTCCTTGGCTGTCAACCTTAAGCTAGCTCGTGCGGGGTTAGAATCGGCCTTTGATCGATTCAACAAAGAGCCTCCCTCAAAACGCCGCTGGAAATTTATTGATTTCGTCACTGAAATGCTGGCCGCTCAGTACCAAACGATAAGACGCGCGAAAGCATTGAAGATTACTGCTTGGTTGTCTTCTGACCAGGAAGAAGAGATTGAGAAGGGCAAGGGGAGCGTATGGAGGGATATACGGCGATTGGTAGAAAAGGAAGTAAACCAATGGTGGCCAACACTCAGGTTGTTGGATGAATTCTATGCTCTCCTTGGTGACAAGAAGCTTCTCTCCGAGCTTGGCAGGACTTTGTTTGATTCCGCAACGCTTGAGATCCTTCATCGGCTTGAGAAACCGCACAAGGATTCGATAGACCTTACAGACCTCGCGGCTCTTCAATATCTGTACCTGTTGTGGAACGGTGAGCCCGGGTCGGGCCGGAAATTTGACCACATCGTCGTTGACGAAGCCCAAGATGTTTCACCCCTTCAGTTTGCGGTGCTGAAGCAATATTCTCGCAACCAATCCATGACCATTCTTGGAGACTTGCCGCAAGGTATTTTTGCTTATCGCGGCCTTTCTTCCTGGGAGACACTTCGTGAAGTCTTCGGAGATTCTCGACTGACCTATTCCGAAATACGGCGCAGCTACAGGACTACATTCGAAATCATCAAGTTCGCGAACAACATCATCCAGCATCTGACGAAGCATGGGCGAACACTAATGATCGCAGAACCTTTTGATCGGCATGGGCTGACTCCGGAGTTACATCAGGTATCGGGCGATTCTGAGTTGGCGCAACTCCTCGGGAGTGTGGTCAGTCGAGAACAAAAGGCTGGGCTACAGAATATCGCAATCGTTGGCAAGACATCCCCACGTTGCAAGGCCATAGCGGAGAATCTGAGACAGATCATTCCCAATGTCTTCCTCGCTGAGATCTCCACTGTTGAGTACAAAGGTGGTGTGATCATTCTTCCGGCACACTTGGCCAAAGGGTTGGAGTTTGAAGCCGCGCTAGTGGTCGACGCGGATCAGGACGATTACGCAGATAGAGAATGGGATAGCCGACTTCTCTACGTCGCCCTGACGCGAGCCTTGCACAAGTTGTACGTCTTCTGGAGTGGGGAAATCGCTCCCTGCTTGGAAGAGGCAATCAGGCTGCGAAATATCTGATGGCCGAACATCCCGAAGTTGACGTCCGGCATCTCGGTTCTGGCGCGGCGCGGTTTCCGCAACCTGATCGCAGTGGAAGGAGGCTTCGCGGCCTGGAAAAAAGCCGGGTTTGAAGTGCAGCGCGGGGCGTGATGTTCCTCAAT
>CAYYCF010000292.1:0-3475 GCA_964470235.1 uncultured Anaerolineales bacterium
GCCAGCCCGTCTGTGGCAGAAAGATTCGACGCTGTGGAAAAAAGACGATGCCGCGCATCAAGCCGAGATCAAAAACCGCCTGGGCTGGCTGACTCTGCACGACGACATGCGGGCGCACATCCCCGGCCTTGTGGCGTTTGCGAAAGAAGCCAGAAAAGCCGGGTTCACACACGCGCTGTTGTGCGGCATGGGCGGCTCGTCGCTCTGCCCCGAGGTTCTGCGCGAAACATTTGGCATTGCGCGGGGCGCGCTCGATTTCCGCGTCCTGGACTCGACCCACCCCGACGCCGTGCGCGCCGCGCTCGGTTGGAGCCAGCCGGCAAAAACGCTTTACATCATTTCCAGCAAATCGGGCGGCACAACGGAAGTGACGTCGTTTTTCAAATATTTCTACGAGCAAGTTGCCGCGCTCAAGCGCGAAGTGGCCGGAGAAAATTTTGTCGCCATCACCGATCCCGGCACGCCACTCGAAGCGATGGCGAAGCAATTCAACTTTCGCCGCATCTTCACCAACCCGCCGGAGATCGGCGGGCGCTATTCGGCGCTCTCGCTGTTTGGACTCGTGCCGGCCGCGCTCATGGGCATTGACGTGAGCAAACTGCTCGACCGCGCCGCCGAAATGGCGCGCGCCTCAGCCGGCACACTCCCCGCCGCGCGCAACGCAGGAGCGTGGTTGGGCGCGGCGATGGGGTTGTTGGCGAAAGAGGGCCGGGACAAGATCACGTTCATCATCTCCGATTCCATTTCCACGTTTGGCTATTGGACGGAGCAGTTGATCGCCGAGTCCACCGGCAAAGAAGGGCGCGGCATCGTGCCGGTGGAGGGTGAGCCGGTGGGGTTGCCGAGAGTTTACGGCAAAGATCGGTTATTCGTGTATTTGCGGATGAACGCAAAATATGACCGCGCTGTCGCCGCTCTGCAGAGGGCCGGGCATCCGGTGGTGCGCTTCGACTTGCGCGACAAGTACGATCTTGGGGCGGAGTTTTTGCGCTGGGAGATTGCTACCGCGATCTCAAGCTGGGTGTTGGAGAGCGATCCGTTCGATCAACCCAACGTGCAGGAATCCAAAGACAACACCAAACGCCTGCTCGCCGTCACTGCCGCCTGGCCGCCCGCCGACCCGACCGTGCCTGCCGCCCGACCCGACTTCCCCGCCCCTTCGACAAGCTCAGGGCGTGGCCTGCTCAAAGCACACTTGGCGCAAACGAAACCCGGCGATTACGTGGCGATGACGGCTTATGTCCCCCGCACGCCAAAAACCGACAAGACGCTGCGCGCGTTGCGAACCGCGATCCGCGCCAAATACAAAGTAGCGACGACCGTCGGCTATGGCCCGCGCTTTTTGCATTCGACCGGGCAACTGCACAAAGGCGGCGCGGACAACGGCGTGTTCATCCAGTTCACCGCCGACGTTGACAAAGATGAATCTATCCCCGGCGAGAAATTTTCGTTTGGCACGCTCATCGCGGCCCAAGCCTTGGGTGATTTTCAATCGCTCAAGTCGCGCGGGCGGCGCGCCCTGCGTGTGCAATTGAGCGCGAAGGCGGAAGAGGAGCTGGCGAAACTGGCGGGGTCTTTTGCGACGAAGAAAAGGAAAACGCCGAAGAAAACATTGTCGGCAAAGATCAAAACTCACAGATAGATGCCCTATATTTTCGTTGACGAATCCGGCAATCTCGGATTCGCCTTTGAAGCAGGCTCTTCCAGATTCTTCGTCATCGTCTTGCTGAAGACAAGCGACCCTCAAGAGTTGCGTGGTTTCGTTCAGCGATTGCGAGCACAACAAAGTTTGCCTGACTATTACGAGTTCAAATACCGCAGAGTCGGGTCGCGGCGCGTGTTGCGCACGGCCTTCTTTCCGAATAAACAAACCTCCCCAGCTAGGCTGTCTCGCTGTGCAGACAGTCAGGCGACCATCAGGCGGCCGCTTTTTGCTAGGGAGGAGAACCGGTTGCCCGGTTTGGTTATGAAAATAGTAAGCCTAATTCATTGATTTGTCAACGCGAGGAGTTAGTCATGGACATCGCAATGTGCGGTCTCGGAAAAATGGGCGGCAACATGGCGCGGCGGTTACTGCGCGGCGGACACCGCGTGGTGCTATACAACCGCACCGCAGACGCGGCAGAAGCGATCAAAAAAGAAGAAGCCGGCGGCGAAATCGCGCACTCGTTGAAAGAGGCGGCGGGGATGTTGAAGCCGCCGCGCCACATCTGGCTGATGTTCCCTGCCGGCGATGTGACCGAGCAGGCACTCATTGATTTGACGGGCATGCTCTCGCCCGACGACACGGTGATTGACGGCGGCAACTCGAATTACAAAGATAGCCAACGGCGGTACGCCATGCTCAAAGAGAAGGGACTCAACTTTGTGGACATCGGCACCAGCGGCGGCATTTGGGGCTTGGCAAACGGTTACGGGATGATGGTCGGCGGCGAGAAGGACAAAGTGGAACGTATGCGGCCGATATTGGCAACGCTCGCGCCCGCGAAAGATGAGGGTTGGGGACACGTCGGGCCGAGCGGCGCAGGGCATTACGTCAAAATGGTGCACAACGGAATCGAATACGGCATGATGCAGGCTTACGCCGAAGGCTTCGAGATTCTGCGCGCGAAAAAAGAACTCCACCTCGATCTGGCACAAATTTCGGAGATGTGGCGCGCCGGCACCGTGATTCGCTCGTGGCTATTGGACCTCGCCGCTGCGGCGCTGAAGGAAGACCCCGACCTGACCGATCTCGCGCCGTACGTCTCTGACTCGGGCGAAGGCCGCTGGACGATTGCCGACGCCATTGATCTGGACGTGCCGACTCCGGTCATTACGCTGTCGCTCTATTCGCGCTTTTACAGCCGCAATAACGGCGACTATGCGGCCAAATTGCTGGCCGCGATGCGGAATCAGTTTGGCGGACATGCGGTGAAAAAAACATGACGACCCGGGTCTATCTCATCCGTCACGCGGCGACGACGCTCTCCGCAGAAGATCGCTTCGCCGGATCGACCAATGTGCCGCTTTCAGATAAGGGGCGGGATCAGGCCCAGCGCCTGGCGAACAGGCTAAGCGCCTTCAAACCGGCCGCCATTTATTGCAGTCCGATGGATCGCGCAGTGGAGACGGCGACGATTGTGGCCAAGCCGCACGGCCTCAAGCCAATTCCCGGCGACGGCCTGCGCGAGATCAATCATGGGCATTGGGAAGGCCGCACGCGAACGGAAGTGATTGATCAGTTTCCCGAAGAGATGGAAATGTGGGATGCCGATCCATTCGGCTACGCGCCGTCCGGCGGCGAGACGGGCATGAGCGTCATGATGCGCGCCGTTCCGGTATTGCAGGAGATTGTCACAACACATCCGAATCAGGCCGTGCTGGTCGTCTCGCACAAAGCCACCAACCGCATCATCGTCGGCCATTATCTCGGAATCGAACTGCGTGGCTACCGCGACCGGCTGGATCAAAAGCCGGCTTGCCTCAACATTTT
>CAYYCF010000293.1:0-2015 GCA_964470235.1 uncultured Anaerolineales bacterium
CGCGACGGGGGAGGGGGCAAGTTGAAGTTTCGCGATCTCGATATACCAATCGGCGAATTCGCTCCAGAAGAAGTCGTACACCTGCCGCCCGGCTTCGCCGTATTGATAGTTCTCGAACAACCGGTTCACCTCGGCTATGGTCTCGGCCATACGGGCACGAATCCAGCGGTCGGCCAGAGTCCATTCGCCGTCCGAAGTCTCCGACTTCGGCGAGTTTGGGGAGACGTCGGACTCCGGCAGTTTGTCGAGATTGGCGATGACGAACCGCGCCGCGTTCCACAGCTTGTTGGCAAAATTGCGGTTGCCTTCCACTCTTTGCAGGCTCAGGTTCATGTCGTTGCCGGGCGTGGAGCCGGTGAGCAGGGTAAACCGCAGAGCGTCCGTGCCGTATTCGTCCATCACTTCCAACGGATCGATCACGTTGCCGAGGGTCTTGCTCATTTTGCGGCCGTCGCCGTCCCGCACCAACCCGTGCAAGTACACCGTGTCAAAGGGCGCTCGGCCGGTGAACTCCAAGCCCATCATGATCATGCGCGCTACCCAAAAGAACAAAATGTCGTAGCCGGTTTCGAGCGTCGAGGTCGGGTAGAAATATTTGTAGTCGTCCGTTTCTTTCGGCCAACCCAGTGTGCTGAACGGCCACAGGCCGGACGAGAACCAGGTATCCAACACGTCGGGGTCTTGTTCGATCTTCTTGCTGTCGCAGTGGGCGCACGCCGCCGGATCTATTTCCTCGCACGTCTGCTGGCCGCAGTCGGCGCAGTACCACACCGGAATGCGATGCCCCCACCATAACTGGCGGGAGATGCACCAGTCGCGAATGTTTTCCATCCAGTTGAAATACACTTTCTCGAATCGCTCCGGGACGATGCGGATGCGCCCGTCTTTCACCGCCGCGATCCCGGCTTCGGCCAGCGGCTTGATCTTCACGAACCATTGAGTCGAGATCAGCGGCTCGATCACCTCGCCGCCGCGTTGCGAGCGAGGAATGTTCAACGTGTGCGCTTCGGTTTTGAGGGTCAGCCCGGCCTTCTGCATGTCGCGCCACAAATTCTTGCGGCACTCGAATCGATCCTGCCCGGCATACGGCCCGGCGTTCTCGTTCGTCGTCGCGTCTTTGTTCAAGATCGAGAGGATGGGCAAACCGTGCCGTTGGCCGATGGCGTAGTCGGTGGCGTCATGCCCGGGCGTCACCTTCACCGCGCCCGTGCCGAACTCGCGATCCACCGCCGTGTCGGCAATCACCGGAATCTCGCGGTTGAGAATCGGCACGATGACGGTTTTGCCGACGAACGATGTGTAGCGGTCATCGCCGGGATGCACCGCCACGGCCGTGTCGCCCAAGATCGTTTCCGGGCGTGTGGTCGCCACCGGCAAATATTTATTCGACCCCTTGACCACGTACTTGAAGTAATACAGCGTGCCTTGCTCCTCGGCGTATTCCACTTCCACGTCCGACACCGCCGTTCGCAGCCCGGGCGACCAGTTCACCAGATACGTCCCGCGATAGATCAGGTCTTTTTTGTAGAGCGACACAAAGGCGTGGCGCACGGCTTTCGATAACCCATCGTCGAGCGTGAAGCGCACGCGCTCCCAATCGCACGACGCGCCGAGCCGGCGGATTTGGTTGTAGATGATGTTGCCGTACTTCTCTTTCCACTGCCGGGCGCGCTTCACAAATTCCTCGCGCCCCAGCTCCTCGCGAGTCACTTCTTCCTCTTTCAGCAGCATCTTTTCCACTTGTAGTTGAGTAGCGATTCCGGCGTGATCGGAGCCCGGGACCCAAAGCGCCGGCTCGCCCTTCATGCGGTGGTAGCGGATCATCAAATCCTCGACGGCGACAAACATGGCATGCCCCAAATGCAGTTCGCCCGTCACGTTAGGCGGGGGGATGGAAATGACGAACGGTTTTTTGGCAGGATCGATCCTCGGTTTGAAATAGCCGGACTTTTCCCACCAGCCGTACAGGCGTTTTTCGGTGGAAGCGAAATCGTAGGTTTTGGGTAAGTCGGTCA
>CAYYCF010000293.1:2115-3471 GCA_964470235.1 uncultured Anaerolineales bacterium
AAAAAAGCCCCTCTCATCCCTCAAGGACGAAAGAGACTCTTCCGTGGTACCACCTTGTTTTCCGCGTTTTTTGCGGACACTCGAAAGCTGTAACGGGCCGACCCGCAACACTCTTATTGTTACACAAGCGACCTTCGGCGCACTTCACTGCTGGCGGCTTTCAATCAGTGGCCTGCCTTCCCTGTTCAGCTAGCCGCGCCTACTCCTCTTGTTCAGCGTTGTTCCGTATGTGTTTGCGCGTGATTATAGCACAACAGGCTTTGCGGTGTAAAATGAAAAAATGTCTTGGCCCGCCATCCTCAACCTCCTGGGCGACCGCCTCCATTCTCTGCCGCTTGGGATCGTGTACCTCACCGACAAGTGCAACTCGAAGTGCGTCACCTGCGATTACTGGCGTTACGGGCAGACGTTTCTTTCGGATGATCGCGCCCGGGCGGTGGCCGCCGCGTTTGATCGCCTCGACACGCGAACCGTTCTGCTCTCCGGCGGCGAGCCGCTTCTGCACCCGCAATGGGCGGAGCGGGCGCGGACACTGGCAGGCGGCCGCCGCAAACTCTGGCTGCTCACCGCCGGACTCGCTCTGCAAAAATACGCCGACCAAGTCGTCGAACTGTGCGACACCATCACGGTTTCGCTCGACGGCGCGACGCCGGAAACCTACCGCGCCATTCGCGGCGTGGACGCCTTTGACGCCGTGTGCGCCGGGATTCGCGCCGTGGTGCGGCGGGGGGCAAAAGTAACCCTGCGTTGCACGGTTCAGCGGCGGAATTACCGCGAACTGCGGCAGTTGATTTCCCTTGCCCGCGATCTTGACGTGCATCAAATCTCTTTTCTCGCCGTTGATGTTTTGACGCACGCCGCCTTTGCCCGCCGCGAAGAAGTGAGCCGCGAACTGGCCCTTTCCGCCGACGATCTCCCCATCTTCGCTCAAATTCTTAACCGCCTCTCGTCTGAATTCCCCGACGAATTCTATTCCGGCTTCATCGCTGAGTCTCCGGCCAAACTGCGGCGGCTTCATCAATACTTCGCAGCACTCAACGGCCTGGCCCAGTTTCCACTCGTGCGCTGTAACGCCCAACAGTTCTCGGCGGTGTTCGGGGCGAATGGGAGCATTCAGCCGTGTTATTTCATCAGCGGGGAAGAGGCGGAAGGCAGTGGGCAGGACGTCAACTCACCGGAGATGATTGGATTGCGAAAAGAGATTCGCGAGGGGAGGCGGAGCGAGTGCAAGACGTGCGTGTGTTCGATGGTTAGAGGAGCACGGGCGATGGTGATTTCGGAGTAGGGCGTCAACGAATGGGCAATCCGCTTCGCGTAAACGAATTGACCGCGAGCGCAACGCTATTCGTTTATTCG
>CAYYCF010000294.1:0-1857 GCA_964470235.1 uncultured Anaerolineales bacterium
GCC
Source organism: uncultured Anaerolineales bacterium (assembly GCA_964470235.1). Taxonomy (GTDB): domain Bacteria; phylum Chloroflexota; class Anaerolineae; order Anaerolineales; family VGOW01; genus VGOW01. Next base: position 4 of record CAYYCF010000294.1, read on the forward strand.
GCCGAAGTTCACCCGCCCGAAGAACGCGGGCGCGCGATCTCCAACGTCGTCATCGGCGGCACGGCCGGCACACTATTCTGGCCGATCATCTCAAGGCTTGTCGGCGGGTGGGCCAAAGCTGCCGGGGTGAATGAGCTCGTGTGGCCGTACAGCGTCGGCGCGATTCTGCTCGTCGCCGCCGCCGTAATCATCTTCGTGTTACTGCGCCCCGACCCCCGCGACGTGGGGCGCGAACTTGCCGCCCACATCGCCGCACAGCCCTCGGCGCAAAATCAATCCTCCACCCCCGCCCGCTCCATTCTGCAAATCCTTCGCGAACCGGCGGCCTTCGTAGCCATGGCCGCGATGATCGTCGGGCAGACGGTGATGGTGATGCTGATGGTGATCACTTCGCTTCATATGAAAGGCCACCATCACGACATCGAAGCGATTTCACTCGTGACCTCGTCGCACGTCTTCGGCATGTTCGCTTTCTCGATCATCTCCGGCCGCCTGTCCGACCGTTGGGGGCGCGGCCCGGTGATTCTGGTGGGCGCCGCCACTCTGATATTAGCCTGTCTCACCGCCCCGCTGTCGCCGGACGTTCTGCCGATCTCCGTCGCCTTATTCTTGTTGGGGTTGGGCTGGAATTTTTGTTACGTCGGCGGCTCGTCACTGCTGGCCGATCAACTCTCGCCCGACGAGCGCGCGCGCACACAGGGCTTCAACGACCTGCTCATCGGACTCGTGTCGGCGGGCGGGAGTCTCGTCAGCGGCTTCGGCTTTGCCGCCCTCGGCTTCGGCGTGATGGGCATCGTCGGCGCGCTGGCCGCGCTCGTGCCACTGATGCTGGCGCTGTGGTGGCAAGTAGCGCGGACTCGTCAGCCGCTTGTGTCAGCCCAGTAGAATCTTCACCGCGACCGCCCAAAGGGGGCAGGCGGCGCGAAGGGCGCAATGTTTTTGACAACGGATGAAACGGATTCTAACGGATAAGAAAATATCCGTTTACATCCGTTTCATCCGTTGTCGTCTTTAATCCCTAACTTTCACGGTGATGAAATCCAACATCACCCGCGCCGCCAGAAGCGCCGTCTGCCGCGCCGGGCTGTCGTACACGGGATTCAACTCGGCAATATCCATCGCCGCGATGCGCGGCGCAACAAGACGCACGAAATCAATCAACTGTTGGCCGGTGAAACCGCCCGGCTCCGGCCACCCGGTCCCCGGCGCTTCGCCAGGATTTAGCACATCCATATCCACCGTCAAATAAATAGCCTCCGTGCCTGCGCTCGCCCAGTCCAACGCTTGCCGGGCGGCGGCCTCCACGCCCATCTTTTCAAATTGCTTCGCCGTGATATTCCGCACCCCCATTTGCTGAACGACCTCGTATTGCTCGACAGTGGTGTAGCCGCGCAGTCCGACCTGCACAAGATTCGGAGCGGACAAGCGCTCAAGTTCCAGTGACCGCCTCATGCCGCTGCTGCCGGAGAATTTTCCCTGTCTGTCCGAGAAATTCATCAAATCGCGGTGTGCGTCAAGCTGGATTATGCCGATGCGCCCCTTCGTCGTATCGTGCAGGGCTTTGATCGCCGGATAACTGATGCCGTGATCGCCGCCGACGACGAGCGGGATGTAACCGGCCTCCAACGCCTGCCGCACCAGTTGATAACTTTCTTCGACCGTCTTTTCGGTGTCGTAATAACTGAGCGCCACATCGCCGAAATCGGCCACTTCGACCGCGTTGAGGTCAATGATGCCGCTTTCTGCATGTGCCAGTTGGCCGTCGCGCAGACGCCAGGCGAACACGCCGCCCAACGACTCGCGAAGCGACTGCGGCGCAAACCGCGCGCCGGGGTTGCCCAGGCTCGTGGCCGC
>CAYYCF010000294.1:1957-3428 GCA_964470235.1 uncultured Anaerolineales bacterium
CCGTAAATCTCTCCATACTTTGTCTTGAGATACTTCACGTACGGCCCGGAGTTAAGCGGCCCGCCGGTGGCCCGCTGCACGGTTTCGACGGGCGTGAACTTCTTGCCGTGCCGGTGCACGTTCTTCCTCAGCCACCCAAGCAAAGTAGAGAACTCGCCGCGCTCGATCTCTGCCGGGATGCCGGGATGATCAGCCAACGCTTTTTCCCACAACTGCACCGACACGATTGTGCCGAGGGCATACGTCGCAAAGTAGCCGATGTACCCCACTGACCAATGCACGTCCTGCAAAACGCCAAACTTGTCATCCGGCGGCGTAATGCCCAAATAATCTTTCATCTTCGCGTTCCAAATTTCGGGCAGGTCGGCCACGCGCGCCGTGCCGTCAATCATTTCCTGCTCCAGCTCGAAGCGCAGCATAATGTGCAGGCTGTACGTCAGCTCGTCGGCTTCGACACGGATGAGCGATGGCGACACTTTGTTGATGGCGCGGTAAAACGCTTCAAGATCGGTCTTCGCCAATTGCGGGAAGGTGGCTTGTAGTTGGGGATAGAAGAATTTCCAGAAGCCGCGGCTGCGCCCGACCAGATTTTCCCACAAGCGCGACTGCGACTCGTGCACACCCAACGACGCGCCTTCGGCCAACAGCGTGCGCTTGAGCGCCGGCGACACGCCCTGCTCATACATGCCGTGCCCGCTTTCGTGCATCGTGCCGAACAAGGCAGTGTTCAAGAACTCCGGATCAAAGCGCGTGGTGAGCCGCACATCGTCCGGCGAAAAGTGTGTGCAGAACGGATGCACCGCCACGTCCTGTCGTCCGCGCTCGAAATCGAAGCCGAATTTTTTGACGACCATCGCTCCGAACTCGCGCTGTTTGTCCAAGTCGAAGGGCTGGCGCACAGGCGCATCGCTCACCGAGTCCACTTTCGGCAGGATGGCCTTCACCAGCGGCACGATCTCTTTTTTCAATCCGTCGAACACGGCCTTGACTTGCGCCGTTTTCATGTGCGGCTCGTATTCATGCAGAAGCGGATCGTAAGGGCAGTCAGACGGTCCAAGAGCTTCTGCCTGCCGGCGTTTGAGGTCAACCATTTTCCCCAGCGCCGGCAGGAAGAGTTTGAAATTCGATTCGGCGCGGGCCTTCACCCATACTTCGTGCGCCGCCGAACTGTGCCGCGCCAGTTCTTCGACCAGCGTGGCCGGCAGTTTGCGTTTGCGCTCGTATTCGTCCTTCACCAGCCGGATCAGGCTAGCTTCGTCCGAATCGTAGTCATAGCCGTTACTGCTCAAGTCGGCCAGCAATTGCCCCACTTCGTCGGCCACCAGTTTTTCGTGCGCCAGTCGGCTGATGGTGGCAAACTGCTCGGCGCGGGCCTCGCCGCCGCCTGGCGGCATGTAGCATTGCTGATCCCAGTCCAAAATACCGGCGACCATTTGCAGGTCGTGTATTTCGTGGATGCGGGATTTGAGGG
>CAYYCF010000295.1:0-3426 GCA_964470235.1 uncultured Anaerolineales bacterium
CTACCACCGTGAAACTCTCCCGCCTCCTCTCCCTTTCCCTCGCCACCCTCGGCGGTCTGGCCGCTGTGCCTTTGTTGCTCCGCCGCCACGAATGGGAGCAAAAACACAACCGCGTCGCGATCTGTGTTGACCTTGACGACGCGCAGATGGCCGCGCTCCGCGCCGGGATGCCGTTGGACGACTTCCTGCGCGAACTCTCGCATCACGGCGCGACTCACGTCTCTTTGCCAGAACTCACGCTCAACCGATTGCGCGCTTCTGGCCGACTCACCTCCCATACTCCCATACTCCCACACACCCGCTCCTCTCGCGTCGGCCACTGGAATTACCTGCACGGCGACGCCGACTTGACGCGCCAGGTTGCGCTCGAACTCGCAGCGCGGTTGCCGTACACGGAAGCTGAGGCGCTCGGCGATAGCACGCTGGCCTTCGCGGGCGATTTGACAACCATCGGCGAAATAGGCTTGGGATTTGATGCCTGCCTGGCTCAGCGCATCTCGGCGCAGGGTTTGGCCCTCGTGCCGCGTCCGGTCAACTACGCCTGGCCCGAAAAAGATTTGATTCACCTTACGTTGGCGCAAGCGGCAATATTCGGCAAGTGGGTGGCCTTCGACGGCGACATGATCCTCGGCCACGAAATGCACCTCGACGAAACGCTCGACGCCATGGAGCGCGAGGGGTTGACGCTGATCTATTTCGCCGAGTCGCGCCACCAAAAAGGCGACTGGTTCGTCGCCAAACGCCGCGCGCCCAATGTGGCGCTCGCTCATCGCTTCACCCCCGCCGAAATGATCCCGCTCGACTTCCACGCCGCCGCGCATCATTGGGGCGCGCTGGCCCGCGAGCGCGGCATTCGATTCTGCTACGTCAACTTTTTCAAAGTCCTGCACGCCACCGATCCGCTGGAGGGCCTGCACTACGTCGAACACATCAAAGAGGAACTCGAAGAAAATGGATTTGTGATCACACCCGATGTCGGTTTGCCGACCCCGGTTCCCGCGCCGAACAAAGATGTACTGGCATTGACCGGATTGGCCTCGGCCGGTATTGCCGTCTCGGCGATCAGCAACGCGCTTAATCTTCCCGACCTGGCCGCCGTGCCGTTGGTCATCGCCGCCGCCGGTGGGGCGCTGGCGCTCCCGTATCTTGAAAGGCCGCGCGGCCATTTGGAAGAACACTATCCGCCTTCGTACGCGCCGAAATTATTGGCGCTCGCGGCGGCTGCGCTCGCGCCGGTCGCGGCCCTCAATTCCGGCGGCGCGGCGGGGTGGGGCGAAGGGTTGGTCATGCAAGCGTCTGCCGCCGCCGGGTTGGCCGCCTACACCAGCGGACAAGATTATCATTTGCGAATCGAAGAATACAAAGGCTTCAATTTGGATTGGTTTTTGCCGCTCGGCGCGGCGGCGCTGTCAATTCCCAACGTCACGCTGCGCGTGGGCGCGCTGAGCGCGTTAGCGGCGGCCTGGGCGGCCTTCAATCAACGGCAGATCGATCCGTTGACGAAAATTGATCCCGCGCCCGCCGAAGGCCACACGCATCATCTTTCTGCCGCCACGCGGCTGATCGGCGACGCGCAGATCGCGCTCGGCCCGCAACCGGCGCGCAAGTGGTTCGGCTTGGGCGCGGTTGGCTCGGCCTTGAGCGCGGTGTTGGCGAGCGGCGGGTACAACGGTTGGGCGGCAGGCGCGGCGATGCTCGGCGCGCTCGGCAATGCGTTTGGGCTGGCTGCTTTCCGCCGACCGGAACGTGCGCTCAAGGTGACACTGCGCGAGGCCGCGCCGAGTTTTGGGATCGGGGCGGCGCTCGGATTGTTGATATTGTTATTCGGACGAAGGGATTAATCACGAATATCACGAATAGACGAATAGAACGAATTTTTCTTTGATTTATTCGTGTCATTCGTAAATTCGCATCATTCGTGATGGAAGCTCTTGCACCGCACATTTCCAAATGATTTCGCGCACGTCCCCTCCGGCCCTTTCATTTACGGCCAGGAGGAATGTTACGAACGGCTTGAGCAGTGCCGCCCGCTGAAACCGCGTCAAACTTTCGACCTGCCCGAATTTTGGATCGCCAAACGTCCGGTGACGTATCGGGAGTGGCGGGCGTTTTTGGAGGCGACCGGCCACCGATGGGACGGGCAGTGGCACCGGATCGTGCGCGGCTGGCGGGGCGTGTTCGGGCGGGCGTTTGCGCCCACATCCGCTTATCCCGATAGGCATGACGATCTACCCATCGTGGATGTGACTCAGCGCGACGCGCAGGCGTATTGCGAATGGCTGTCGGGCGAACTGGATCGCCGTTGTGGTCTGCCGACGGAAGAACAATGGGAGAAGGCGGGGCGCGGGGCGGACGGGCGCACGTATCCCTGGGGGGACGAAACGCCGCGCCCGGAAATTCAATGGCAGAAGAAATTTCCGGTTGGATTGGAAACGTATTTTATCAGTTTGATCGTGAGGCCGAAGCGCGAGTGGGCGCGCGCCGGTTGGTATTGGCGCAACGGTTTTCCACTGACGGTCGGATCGATTCCAGAAAACATTTCGCCGTATGGCTGTGTGGACATGAGCGGCAACATTTGGGAGTGGACGAGCAGTACGTATAACCCCGACCGGCCGCAATTTCACGTCGTCAAAGGCGGGTCGTGGGGTTACAGCATTCACCACACGAAGTTGAACGTCCGCAGCGCGTGTAGTGTGACGACGCCGAGCGACGAATACCGGGCACAGGGTACGGGGTTTAGGGTGGCGATTACATAAGCTGTCAACTTGGAGTCCATCATGTCCACCAACACTATTTTCCTCATCAACTTCCGCAACCACCGCGACATGTATCCGCCCTTCGGCATTATGTACGTCGCCGATGCGCTGGAGAAGATTGGATTCAACGCCCGGATTTTCCACGACACTGAAGAATTCGCCGACGAGTTCGTCAAACGGGTCGCGCACGAACGCCCGTTGTTTGTCGGCTTCAGCACCATCACCGGCCCACAACTCAAGCCCACGATTGACGCTTCGCGCCGCGTCCACGCCCTCGGCATTCCGGTGGTGTGGGGCGGAGTGCATGCCACCATCATGCCGCTCGACGTGCTGAAAGAGGACTACGTTGATTTTGTGGTGGTGAACGAAGGCGAAGAAACGTCGCAAGAGCTGGCGTTGATGCTCTCCGGCCAAAAACTGCCGCACTGGCAAGCCGTGACGGGTTTGGCATACAAAGACGAAAACGGAACGCCGACCTTCAACGCCGAGCGCCCGTTCATCCAAGACCTTGACACGTTCCGCCCGCGCTGGGACAAAATTCCGGTGGAGCAGTATCTCATCCCCAGCGGCCCGCATACCCGCGCCATCCCCGTGTACATCTCGCGCGGCTGCCCCTTCCGCTGCGGCTTCTGCTACAACGAAGTGGTGATGAAGCGCACGTGGCGGCAGC
>CAYYCF010000296.1:0-3413 GCA_964470235.1 uncultured Anaerolineales bacterium
GCACGAGCGGTCAGGATTTTCGGGGAGCATCAACAACCAGTCGTCGCCGCCTTCAGCGTGCGGCGCGACGTTGGAACGGTCTACCCCGGCGTTGGCGCATACGTAGCCCAAACGGTGTTCGACGACGATCACTCCGGCGCGCATCCGCACAATGTCTTTCGTTTCACTCAAGATCACTTCGACGTGGCGCGGGTCTTTTCCCAGTTCGTCGGCCAGTTCGCGGGCGCGCGTCGAGGGCGTCACCGACGACAAATGAACCAGCCGCCCTTCGGCTTTGGAAACGATCTTCTGCGCCAGAATCAACACGTCGTCATTTTGCAAACGCAGACCCGCTTCCGTCAACGAAGCAAGGGCGATCGCGCATAGATCATCGCCGGGTTTGATGAGCGGAATGTTGGGGAGAGCAGTTAGTACGAGTTGGGTGGACATGGCAAAAAGGAATTCGCGGAACTCAAGGAAAATGAGGGGACTCGCAGAAAGTTCCTTGAGTTCCTTCTTTTCCCTCAGTTCCCGGCTTTGCTTATTCCACTGACTCGTATGCCGCCCGTTTTCGATTTGTAACGTTTGTTGACGTTGATGATCAGCGCCGTAAGTCCTTCGACCACGATGCCGTTGTCCAGCCCGCCGGCCTCGTACGCCTGCATTCCGGCGGCCTCGGCCAATTTCACCACTTCGGCGCGAGCGCCTGGATCGTCGCCGCACACCAACACGTCACTGGCCAGTTCGAGATCGAGTTTTTTGAGCGCGTGCGCGGGGACGTTTTGGAAGGCGGCCACCACGCGCACATCCGCGCCCAGCAGTTCTTGCGCCAGGCGCGCCGACGCTTTGCCCGTCGGCGGTCTCGGGTCTTTCGCGTCCACCCGCGCCGTGGCGTCCACCAAAATTTTCCCGGTCAATGCCGGCTTCAACCCGTCGAGCGTCGCCATTTGCGCTTCGGCCGGAACGGTGAGCACGGCGATATCGCCGGCGCGCACCGCCGAGTCGTTGTCCATGCCGCGCGCGGTATCAACGCCTAACTGCGCGTTGATCTCCGCCGCCGCGTGCTGCGCGCGCTCCGCCGAACGCGAACCGATGATGACGGTGTGTCCGGCTTTGGCCCAACGAAGCGCCAAGCCGGAGCCTTCTTTGCCCGTGCCGCCAAGGATGGCAATGGTAGGTCGCGTCAAAATGAACTCCTTATCGCTGCGAATTAATGGAAACCACAGATTACACCGATTACACTGATTTTGGCTCCTGCAAATCTGTGAAATCGGTGTAATCTGTGGTTTCTTTCTATTGGCTGTATCGTTCCCACACTTTCACCGCTAATTCTCTACTCTTCGCCGTAATCCCGGCTTCATCCAAAAACAGCAACTGCCGATCCTTCATCAGCACTTTGCCGCCGCAGATAGTGGTGGTGACGGCAGAGGCCTCGAAACCGAAGATGATGTGCCACGGCAAATTGCCGGCAGTGAGCGGCGTGGTCGCATGATAATCCACAAAGATCACGTCGGCAAATGCGCCGCGAGCTAAAACGCCGATGGGCGCTTGAGGGAAGAACATTCCGGCTAGCGCGGCATTGTTGCTCACCGCCATTTGGACGATATTATAGCCCCCTCCTCGCCGTGGGTCGCGATGCGCGGCTTTGTGGTAGAGATACGCCGCCTTCCATTCATCCCACATCGCATTTGAAAAGCCGTCGTTGCCCAAACACACCTTGACTCCGGCTCGCAACAAACCTTCCACGTCCGCCGCGCCGACGCCGTTGTTCATGTTCGAGCGTGGCTGGTGCGTCACCCACGTTTCGCTTTCACGCAAGAGTTCCGCTTCGCGGTAGTCCGCGTGAACGCAATGGGCGGCAATCGATCGTTTGCCAAGAATCCCGAACTTATTCAGCCGGTCTACGACTCGCGTGCCGCTTTTTTTGAGGCTGTCGTACTCGTCGGCTTCGTGCTCGGCGGCGTGAATATGAAAACCGTGTCCTTCCGGCAGGGCTTCACGGCACATCTCCAGAGTTTTGTCCGAAAGAGTCAGACTTGCATGCAAGCCAAACGTCGCGGCAACTGCCGACTGCCCACCGCCGACCGCCGACTGTTTCTTGATGAACCGAACGTTCTCCGCAATCCCCGCCCTCATCTTCGCCTCGCCGTCGCGGTCGGTCACTTCGTAGCACAAACAGGCGCGCAGTCCGGCTTGTTTCACCGCTTCGGCTATCACGTCGAGCGAGCCGTCTATCGCATTGGGGCTGGCGTGATGATCGATCAGCGTGGTCGTGCCGTGCTTGACCGCATCCACCAGGCAGACGAGCGCCGAGTAACGCGCGTCGTCGAGCGTGAGCGCCTTATCTAATTTCCACCACAGGCGCTCGAGGATTTCGGGGAAGTCTTTCGGCGGGTCGCCCGGAATCGCCATGCCGCGCGCGAATGCGCCGTAGAAATGTGTGTGTGCGCAAATATTACCCGGCATCACCAACTGCCGGCGCGCATCGAGCATTTCTTCTTTGGGGTGCCTCTTCTGCAATTCGGGCGACGGGCCGATCTCCGTGATCCGGTCGCCGTCAATCTTCAGCGCGTGGTCGGGCAGGATTTGGTTGGGGTTGCCCCAGGTTACGAGGGTGGCATTGATGATGAGCATAGGTTTGACTTTCTACTCAGACAGCATATAATGGTTTATGAAAGTGGCATCGTAAGTCCTGGTGATCTTGGCCGTTCGTAGGGCGGACCTAGCTGTGCCTGAAATGGTACAGGACAGAATGAAATCGAGACCCAGGGTGAGCCACTTTTTGTTTTTTCACCACAGCGGCACAGCCAGCACTTCCTCTACCACAATGCGGCCTGCCACAAGCTTCCACAATGTCGTATCCCCCAGTTCGTACTTCTGTCGGAACGCTCGTGCGATAAAGTCCGCCGCCTGAATACTCTTGTTGTGTTGAGAATCTGCCTCTCGTATAAGAACAGCTTGGCTTGGGACATCAGCCATTTTCTCACGCAAATCGGCTTCAAGCCTATCGAACGACGCTGGAACCGTATAACGCTTGTCAAGATAGCACGATAAGCGAGGCCAACGCCCCGCCACGTTTTCCAAAATGCGCCCTACAGCCGCGCGATAGATTTCCTCCAAATCCTTTGGGGGCCTGAGAATGGCTCGCTTGTCAACGATTACTGCGTATATCTCTATCTCCTCTTCCGCAACGGCTTTCAACAAGCGCTCCTGGATACGCAGTGCTGTTTTTGCCGATTTCATCTCGTTCCGGCCCGGCGCCTTGCCCAGCTTCCGCCGTGCTCTTTGAACGTGCAGCTCTACCGCGCGGGGATCGGCTGCAACAAAGCCGGCGACGATGAAGTAACGATGCGGCGAATGAAGCGCAACATCGTTGGTCTCGTCAAAGTAAGCGTAGCGGTATGCGGGGGGCGGCAAAGCGGTGTTCCCAATAG
>CAYYCF010000297.1:0-1389 GCA_964470235.1 uncultured Anaerolineales bacterium
GCCGCGCTTGACAAAGCGCACGGTAAAAACATCATTCACCGCGATCTCAAGCCCGGCAATATTCTCTTTGACGACGACGGCGATCCCTGCGTCTCCGATTTTGGCATTGCCAAGATTGCCGAAGCCACGACGCAATACACCGGCACGGGCATCGTCGGCACGCCGGCTTACATCAGCCCGGAGCAGGCGCGCGGCGAACGCACCCTCGACCGGCGCAGTGACGTGTACGCGCTGGGCTGTATGCTCTTTCAAATGCTCGCCGGCCGGCCGCCGTACGAAGGCGATGCGGTGACTCTGCTGTATCAACACGTTCATGAACCGCCGCCGGACGTTCTCGAAGCGCGATCGGATTTGCCGGAGAGTTGCAAAACCGTGATTGAGCGCGCGATGGCGAAGAACCGGGACGAGCGCTATCCGACGGCGGGCGAATTGTCGCGGGACGTGATGCGGTTGACCGGCGAGAAAACGGGAAAATTTGCGCGCACTGCGGCCGGCGCGGGCGCGCAAACGGCGATCGAGATTCCAACTCCGGCCCCTCCTACCGAACTTGATCGCGCGCCTGCCGTCGTTCTCGCTTCCACTCCCACACCCCAGCGCGAAGCGTCCCACGCTCAACCTGCTCCAGCCCGCTCGTGGATCGCGCCGGTTGTCATGGCAGTGATACTGTTCGGGGTGCTCGCCCTCGGCGGCGGCGCATTCGCCGTTTCGCAGTTCTTCAATTTCATCAGCCGCGCAACCGCCACCAACGCTGTAGCGATTGTTGCCACTACGCCCGCGCCCGTTACGGGCGAGTCGACATCTCGCCCCACCATGCCTACACTCCCACCCATCCCCACCGGCCCTCCCCACCTGCCATTACCCCCACCACACTTGCTCCAGGCTCGACTCAAATCTCCGAAAAAGACGGCATGGTTCAAGTCTTCGTCCCTGCCGGAGCGTTTGAGATGGGCAGTGACTCCGGCAACAGCGACGAACAGCCTGTGCACACCGTGACGCTCGACGCCTTTTGGATTGACCGCACGGAAGTGACGAATGCGATGTATGCCCTGTGCGTGAGCGCCGGCGCGTGCCAGCCCCCGTCCAACTCGAGTTCCTATACTCGCAGCAGTTATTACGGCGATTCGCAGTACGACAACTATCCCGTAATCAACGTTTCGTGGAACGACGCTTCCGCCTATTGCGGTTGGGCGGGGCGGCGGTTGCCCACCGAAGCTGAATGGGAAAAGGCGGCACGGGGAACGGACGGTAGAATCTATCCGTGGGGCGACAGTTCTCCGAACTCGAATTTGCTGAACTACAATTCGAATGTTGGCGACACAACCGAAGTGGGCAGTTACCGCGATGGCGCGAGCCCTTACGGCGCGTTGGATATGGCGGGGAACGTGTGGG
>CAYYCF010000297.1:1489-3412 GCA_964470235.1 uncultured Anaerolineales bacterium
ACACTATGGCTGACGTGACACCGGCAACTACCGAACAGATTCAAGTCGCAATCGTTCTGCCGCCGGGGCTGGTCAAAAAACTTGACGAATTTGTCCGGCTGGGCGTAGGCGAAAACCGCGAATCGTTGATCTGGCTGGCGCTGGATCAATTTATTGTGACCACCGGGCAACGGCTGGCGCAGAAACAGCGCGGAGCCGCCGCGCGTTCCGTGGCCGAACCCGGTTCGCCCGAATGGGCGGCTGGTTTTCGGCAGTTGGAAAAAATCGCTTCCGCCACGGCCCCTCTCACCGACGATCAGATGGATCAAGTAGTCGGCGAGTCCGTCGCCGCTGTTCGCCGCGAACAGGCAAGTAAAAATCCGTGATGGAAGAATCCATTCTCGTCATTGTCGAGGATGTCAATGCGCTGTTGCCTCTCCTCTTTGGTCAAACCCGCCGCTCCTTTGGGATCCGCGCCGCCTGGAACAAAAATCGTTTCGCGCTTGCGCTGACCCCGCCTATTCTTGATGAACTTGAACGGGTGTTGGCTTACCCGAAAGTTCGAGAGAGCTTTGCGTTAGACGAAGAGACCGTAAAGCAAGGTCTTGCCGTGCTCCGCCAAAATTCGCGCCAGTTTCCGGGCCTATACACTGATGTGCGCGTCATAGAAGTTGATCCATCCGACAACATTTATCTTGCCGCCGCGCTGGAATCTGGCGCAGATTACCTCGTCTCGCAAGATGGACACCTACTGAGCCTAAAGTATTACCACGGCACACAGATTATCAGCCTCCCGCAGTTCGCGCAATTGCTTGGCATTGAATAATCCCTGTCAAAAGAGTTACGTTTCCCAAACGTCTCTCCTTGGCCGGAATGCCGCGCCTCTACGGAGACGCGGCGCGCGCCAAGAAAGTGGGCGCCGGTGATTCCCGTCCGGCCCTTTTCGTCAACGAATGATCAACGAATAAACGAATGTTGAGGGCGGGCCAATTCAAGCATCCGTTTCTTTACTTCAAATCCGTTGGAAGCCCTCTGTCTTTGTATGCTATGATTCAACCGCGCCGCTATTCTGCGGTTGGAGGTGAAAGATGACCGTTCAAACCGTGACGTTGAGCATGCCGGAAGCTGTTTATCAGCGCGCGAAACGCGCTGCCGAAGTTTTGAGACGGCCGCTAGAGGAAGTCATCGTGGAAACTCTGAGCGTTGTTCTGCCGCCTCTCGACGATGTGCCGCCAGAAACCGCACAGGAGTTGTCTGCGATGGGAGAACTGGCGGATGACAAGCTGTGGGCCGTGGCACGCGGCGTCATGGCCGCCAAAAAGCAGGCCCGTCTGCGCGCTTTATCGGCGGCGCAGCGTGACCGCTCGCTAACGCGAGTTGAAGTTCGGGAACTAGATGAACTGCGGAGAGAATATGGGCGGGTCACTCTGCGAAAAGCACAGGCCTATGCCCTTTTGCGTGAGCGTGGTCTTTATTCCGTTGCCGCGGCAAAATGAAGCGGCCTCGTATTTCAAAAGGCTTGCGCCGCCGCGTGGCCGAAGCGGCGCGCTACCGCTGTGGTTATTGCCTCACCTCGCAAGAAAACAGCGGCGCGCAACTTGAGGTCGAGCACGTTCAGCCGTTGGCGCATGGCGGTTTGCCGGATGAAGAAAATCTTTGGCTGGCCTGCAGCTGGTGCAACAGCTATAAAGGCGCGCAAACCGACGCAATCGATCCGAGCACAAGCGCGCGCGCCCTCTTGTTCAATCCCCGACAACAAACTTGGTCTGAGCATTTCAAATGGAGCGATGATGGCACGGAGATCATCGGTCAGACGGCTTGCGGTAGAGCCACAGTAGGAGCGTTGCGCCTCAACAACGAATACATCATCCCCGCGCGCCGCCGATGGGCGAGCGCCGGATGGCACCCTCCCAAAGATTAGAACCGCCTTTGGGATTTGGATTT
>CAYYCF010000298.1:0-2779 GCA_964470235.1 uncultured Anaerolineales bacterium
TAAGCGGTATGTGAACCACCTGCGAGGCAATGAACGTCAGTGCGCCCACGCCAAAACAGACCCCATTTCGCGCCCAGCGTTCGGGCCAGGAGCACGCCGACCGCGACCGGCAGGGCTATCATGATCGCCGCGTCGAGCGGATAGGTGAGGTAGAGCATTCAAGTTGCCTCGTCGCCGACTATGGCGTTTCCCGTGAAACGCGCGCCCGGCGGCGGCGCTCCGCTTCTGAAAGCGGCCGCTTGGCAGTCAGCGTCACTTTGCCACTGCCGTAAGGGGTGTATACGGCGACGGCTTCCCAGCCCTCTTGTCCCCATTCATTAAGCGTGGCTTCAATATCCTCATCTTTGGTGCCCCAGGCGCTGCCGATGGTGAGAACACGGTGTTCCCAAACAACTTGGTGGGTCATATCATTCGTCTTCATTTGTCCTCCTTCGGAAGCCGCGATTCGGCCAGCGACACCAGGCCGCTGAGCCCGCCCAGGTTCATCGTATCCACCGCCGACGAAGGCACGATCACCAGCGCGCCTTTCTCTTTCAACCCTTCGAACAGCATGTTCATCGCCCGCAAATGCAGTGCGGTTGGATTGTTGATGTAGGATCTGGAAGCGTCCGCGAAACTCTGGGCAATTTGCTTTTCCGATTCGCCCAGGATCACTCGCGCCTGCCGCTCGCGCTCGGCCTGCGCCTGGCGGCTCATCGCATCTTCCAGCGCGGCCGGGATGACGATGTCGCGAATCTCGACCGATTGCACGGTAATGCCCCACGGCGTTGTCCGCTGGTCAATGATCTTTTGAAGTTCATGATCGATCATCTCGCGGCCCACCAGAATATCGGCCAACATCATCTTGCCGATGATGTCGCGCAGCGCGGTTTGCGCCGACCACGAAATGGCGGCCTGGTAATCTTTCACTTCTAACGCCGCCTTTTCTGCGTCCCACACCACCCAGAACAACACCGCATCCACGTCCACCGGAACGGTATCTTTCGTCAACGTTTTCTCGGCGGCAAACGGCGAGACGGTAACGCGATGATCGATCCACGCCGTTACCGTATCTATGAGCGGCACGATCCAGAACAGGCCTGGCCCTCGGATGCCGTGCAGTTTGCCGAGGCGCAGAACGACGCCCTTCTCCCATTGGTTGGCGATCTTGAGGGCAAATAGCAGGTAAACGCCAAGCAGCATGATCGCTATCATGATCGCCACTATAACGCTCTGGCTGACTCTACCATCGAGGGTCGCTACCATCAAAATCGAACCAACGAGGCAGAGGAAGAACAGGGTCAACGAAAGCGGATTCACCTGTTTCGATTGAAAAGCGTCGAGATTAGTCTTTGTCAGTTTCATGGTGATAGCCTCCAGCTATCGTTTCTGTGCCCGTTGCCAGTTGGCAAAACGGTCGTTCCAGATTTTCTCCAATTCGTCGGGCGCAAAGCCCAGCCTTTCCACTTCGCGCAGAAAGGCATCCGTCACCGCGAGCAATTTCTCACGGCGCTGTTTGCGTTGATCGGCGGGTGGGGGGCGATCTAAAACGTAAGTGCCGCGCCCCTGTTGGCTGGCGATCACACCGTCCTCGACCAACTGCCGGTATGCGCGGGCCACCGTGTTGGGATCGACTCGCAGTTCCACCGCAAGCTGTCGCACGGTCGACAATTGATCGTCCGGCTTCAGTTTCCCGGCCGCAATCAAATGTTTGATTTGCGACACGATTTGTAAGTAAATGGGTTCCGTGCTTCGGGGGTCGAGTCGGACGATCATACGACGCATCCTCAAATTGTACTAATTGTTCTAATTGCATGAATTGTATGCAAAAGCGCGCCCGTTGTCAAGTGACGTTTGGTGGGTTCGGCCAGTCGCTCGTTCGACGACGGCATCTGACCGGCTCTGGGAAAACCGCAAGTCCGGAAGCGGCTCACCCTTGGCGGCAATCGCCTATGGGGGCTGGCAAATCGTTCCTGCGTAATTCCAACACACGGGGGTGGTGCCGACTGTTTCGTTGGCCGTCAGCCGGCGTTTTCGAGCCGCCGACGGATTAACTAATAGAGCGTAATTCTGCCTTCGTTCACCAATCCCGGCAAACTAGTACAAACGGCACTCCGCCGTTACCGCGTGTCTTTACTGCCACTGAGGTAGCCTTACCTCATGGTGGTCATGCGTCGCAGAGAGAAATCAAATACTATGCAAATATCGCAACATCCAAAAAAACCGGCCAGGTCGCCAACTTGATCAGTCATCTCAAAAAGGAGAGTAAACATCATGTTCACCGCGAAACACCTTCTACGCATTGCCGCCGCGCTGTTCTTCTTCGGCTTGGTGTTCTCCGTCGCCGCTCCTGCGCGAGCAGACGATGGAGTGCCTGTTCCTATCACCAATCCATCCACCAATCCAAATGACCGCGCATTCAACATCACGTCCAGTTTAGGGACGATTACTATCACCAATCCAACTGACCGCGAATTCTCCATCACCGTGCTCGGACCCAGTTTCTCGAGGAGTGTCTCGGCTCACGCGGGGAACAGGACAGCTTTTACCGGGTTATTGGCCGGCACGTATTCGTACGACTTGGTGCGGCTCTCGGATGGCGCAGTGACGCACGGGCAATTCGTGCTCGCCGAGGGTGGAACCCAAACGATCACCGCCGGCGCTCCGGCGCTCACCATCGCCGCTCCGGGCGCAGCAACCGTGGCGGCTGCCAATACGGCAGCGGGGGTTGGAGTGCCTGTTCCCATCACCAATCCATCCACCAATCCAAATGACCGCGCATTCAACATCACGTCCAGTT
>CAYYCF010000298.1:2879-3408 GCA_964470235.1 uncultured Anaerolineales bacterium
GCTCGCCGAGGGTGGAACCCAAACGATCACCGCCGGCGCTCCGGCGCTCACCATCCCTCGGTAACTCTTGTTGCCGCTAATCCGGCGCGGCTCGCCGGAACTCTCACTATTTCCCGACCGGCGCTTCGATGCACCGCCGGGCAGGTTGGAGTATGACTATGCAGCCATAGGCAGCACGGGCAAGGGCGGCTCGCATCAGTAGCGGCCGGGCAGGTGGTGTTGGTTGAATTCAAGTGTAGTGAAAGAATAGCTTGTCGCTTTCTGAGGCAAGCAACGCGCCTTAGCGACTCACGCGAGTCTTGAGCTGGCGGCATCCGTATGCATCGGATGCCGCCGCCCTTTTAATTTCTCTGCTCTGATTCCCTTAGACTCCTCGGCCAAGCACTATTCCACTTCGCGAAGAAGGGCATCCGTCACTGGAAGCCTCTCCTCGCGCCACGCCCTCCTCGAAAAAAAACGACTATGATCAGGGGCAAGGAGAGCTGTCATGGCAACTATTCAAAACACAACGCCGCGTAAACGCGCCGGG
>CAYYCF010000299.1:0-3400 GCA_964470235.1 uncultured Anaerolineales bacterium
CCCGTCTTGTTTCTCACAACTGCTCTCGTCAGTTTGAGACGAAGTCTCGCTAGAGTACATGCCGTAATCCAGTCGGCGAAGGCCGACTTCGCGTTCTTGTTGCCGCGATTTCAATCGCCGCGCGCCGTAATGCTATACTTCGCCTCATGCTCTCGGTGTGCCTGTTGGGGTCGCCACAACTACAGCTCGATGATCGGCCGGTTGACGTTCCCCGGCGCAAAAGCCGCGCCCTCATTTATTACCTGGCGGCTCACGCCGAACCGTTGACGCGCGATCATCTCTTGGCGCTCTTTTGGCCCGACTCCGTACGCTCCGCCGCTCAGCAAACCCTCCGCACAACCCTGCACGGCCTCCGCAAAATCCTGGGCGCGCCGCTGATCGTCGAGGGCGATAGGCTGGCCGTCGGGCAAGACTCTGACGTGGATGTGCGCCGCTTCGCCGCCGTCCTCCAGCCGCCGCTCTCTCACCTCCCGCCCTTTGGGCGTCCAACTTCCAACGTCCAATCTCTAACTTCCACTCTCCAACTCTATCGCGGCGATTTTCTGGACGGCTTCACGCTGCGGGACACGCCCGCGTTTGACGATTGGGCCGCCGCCGAACGTGAACGCTACCGCCGACTCGCGGTGCGCGGACTGACGGCGCTGAGCCGCGCCCACGAATCTGGCGGCGATTACCGCGCCGCTCTGGATGCCCTCGCGCGCGCGCTTGAGTTTGATCCCTTACAAGAAGACTTACAGCGCGACTGCATGCGCCTTCAATATCTCGCCGGCGACCGGCCTGGAGCTATTCGTCGGTACGATACATTGCGCAAATTACTTGACCGGGAAATGGGCGTGCCGCCAATGACGGAGACGCGGGCGGTGTACGACTCCATCATCAACGACACTTTGGAAATCCCAAATCCCAAGAGCCAAATTCCAAAGGTTGGCGGTGTGAATGGCGCGCCGGTACCTGGGCAGAGAGGATTGGGATTTGGGAATTGGGGCTTGGGATTTTCTCTTCCCTTCACCGGACGCACAACCGAAATGCTGACCTTGCGCGTGCTTTTTTCGCAAAGGCCGGGCAGGGTGGCGCTCATCGAAGGTGAAGCCGGGATCGGCAAGAGTCGTTTGGCGGCAGAATTTATCTGCGATTCGGACGCGATTTTGCTCCACGGCGCGGCGCGCGAACTGGAGCAAGCCTTGCCGTATCAGCCGATCATCGAAGCCCTGCGCGGCTTGCTCCACGGGGACGATTGGCCCACCGTGCTGGCCGGCCTTCGCACAGAGTTGCCGGCCATGTGGCTGAATGAATTGGCGCGCTTGTTGCCGGAAATTCTTTCCGTAGAGACGCCCGGGCCTGGGGTCTCTCTAATGGCCGCCGAAGACGCGTTTTTTGTAGAGACGCCCCGGCGGGGCGTCTCTACCATAGCCGCCGAAGAAGCGCGGTTGTGGGAAGGGGTCAATCAATTTCTTCTGGCGTTGGCTCGACGGCGCGCGGTGATCTTCTTCGTTGACGATTTGCACTGGGCCGATGCTTCGACCCTTGGCCTGCTGAGTTACCTGGCGCGGCAAGCCGCGCCCGTTTTCTTTGTGCTGGCCTCGCGCCCCATCGCTCCGCGCTCGCCGTTGGCTGCGCTGGCGCAAACGCTTACGCGCCAGGATCGACTGGTTCGTGTCACCCTTTCTCGTTTATCCGACGAGGAAGTGCAAGCCATCGCCCGCCACCTCAGCGCGACCGAAGCCGGGACCCTGGCCGACTGGCTGTGGCGAGCGTCCGAAGGCAATCCCTACATTCTCGTCGAGCTGATCCGCCACGCGCGCGAGGCAAACATCCTGCGGCCTGACGGCTCGGTCAATGGCGATGCGCTTCCTGCGGCGCCGGTCTTGCCGCAAACGGTTTACAGCCTCATTCAATCCCGTCTGGCGCGTCTTTCTGATTCTGCGCGCCGCGTGTTGGACGCGGCGGTGGCGGTGGGGCGCGAGTTTGATTTCCGGGTGGCGGTGGAGGCCGCGGCTCTGTCCGAGTCGGCGGGGGTGGATGCGCTGGACGAATTGCAGGCGGCCGGTTTGATTGTTCCGCGTAGAGACGACCCGGCGGGTCGGCTCTACCTCTTCGATCACAGCTTGACGATGGAAGTGGCTTATCGCGAGGTGGGCGAAACCCGGCATCGCCTGCTCCACCGGCGCGTGGCCGAGTCGATTGAAAACAACCATCGAAAAAATCTTGACGCCGTTGCCGGTCTGCTGGCGTCGCACTATTCGGAGGGGGACGACTCCGAGCGCGCCGCGCACTTTGCATACCGCGCCGGGCAGTTGGCGGCCTGGCTGGCGGCCTGGGCCGAGGCCATTGCGTTTTTTGAGCAAGCGCTCGCCGCCGAAAGTGGCGCCGCAAAACGGCAGGCTATTTTGATAGCGTTGGGTGAGGCGCGAACTAATCACGGCGCCGCCGCGCAAGCCTCCGACGCATTCCGTGCGGCGTTTGAGATCGCGCTGGGGCGGGGCGATCTCGAACAAGCCGATCTGGCTCAATTGGCGCTGGCGCGTTCGTTTCTGCGCCAGGCGCGTTTCGCCGAAGCCATTGCCGGTGTTCGAGAGGTGTTGGCCAGGGGCCGTTCCCAAAGCTTTGCCAACGCCGAGTTTACTTGGGGAACTGCGCTGTCGTTGGAAGGGGCCGACCTGGCGTCGGCGGTTGAGCATTTGCAGAAGGCTGAAGCGGCGGCGAAAGCTCGCCTGGCGGAGCGGGACGCCGATCCGGCCACGTTGGCCCAGATCAAATTTGAATTGGGCAGCGTGGCGGCACAGCAAGGCGATCTGGCCGCCGCGATTGCGCTGTATCGCGAAGCGCTGGCATTTGCTCAAGCGTCGGAAAGCGAAGACGCGCTGAATTGGCTGATATTAGCCAACAACAATCTGGCTTATCATCTGCATTTGTCCGGCGACTCGAGCGCCGGACAATATGCGGTTGCCGGGCTATCGCTGGCGCGGGAACACGGCTTGCTTGGCCTGCAGGCCTATCTGCTCTCCACGTCGGGCGAGATTGCAATGGCGGCCGGCGATCTTGAAGCCGCCGAGCGCAGCTTCCTTGAAGGGCTGGCCGTGGCCGAGAGGACGAATACACAAGAGCGCGTGGCCGGGTTGACGGCGAATCTCGGACTGGTGGCGGCGCGCCGTGGAGAACTGCCGCTGGCGATTCACCGCCTTTCGACCGCGCTCACCCAGGCCGATGCGCTTGGCACCTGCCACTTGGCGGCGCAAGTGCGGTTGTGGCTCGCGCCGCTCTTGCCGCCCGCCGAGGCCCGCGCTCGCTTGGCCGAGGCCCGCGCCATTGCCGAAAGCGGCGGGCGGCGGCGATTGTTGGAAGAAATCGCAAGGCTCGAATTTGTTTACGCTCCTGTTTACGAATAGGTAATGCCTCCCAG
>CAYYCF010000300.1:0-3380 GCA_964470235.1 uncultured Anaerolineales bacterium
CCGCCCGACCTGCGCCCCATGGTGCAGCTCGACGGCGGCCGCTTTGCCACCAGCGACCTCAACGACCTGTACCGCCGCGTCATCAATCGCAACAATCGCTTGAAACGCTTGCTCGAACTCGGCGCCCCCGAAGTCATCGTCAACAACGAAAAGCGCATGTTGCAGGAAGCGGTGGACTCGCTGATTGACAACGCGCAAAAAGGCAAGGCGGTTTCGGCGCGCGGCCAGCGCAAACTGAAATCGCTCTCGGACTTGCTCAAAGGCAAGCAAGGCCGCTTCCGCCGCAACCTGCTCGGCAAGCGCGTGGATTATTCGGGGCGCTCGGTGATCGTGGTGGGGCCGCATCTGAAACTGAACCAGTGCGGTCTGCCCAAGAGCATGGCGCTTGAGCTGTTCAAGCCGTTCGTCATGCGGAAGTTGGTCGAGTACAATTACGCGCACAACATCAAGAGCGCCAAGCGGCTTGTTGATCGTTCGTCTTCGGAAGTTTGGGATGTCTTGGAAGAGATCATCAAAGACCATCCGGTGCTCTTGAACCGTGCGCCGACGCTGCACCGCTTGGGCATTCAGGCATTCGAAGTGATCCTGGTCGAAGGCAGCGCGATCCAAATTCATCCGCTCGTCTGCGCGGCCTTCAACGCCGACTTTGACGGCGACCAAATGGCGGTCCACGTTCCCTTGGGCGAAGCCGCCAAAGAAGAAGCCCGCAAGTTAATGCTGTCCAGCCACAATCTGCTCAAGCCCGCGTCGGGCGAGCCGATTGTCGAGCCGACCAAGGACATGGTGCTCGGCGTCTATTATCTCACGATGGACCGACCCGGCGAGAAGGGCGAAGGTAAGGTCTTTGGTTCGGTCGAAGAAGTTGCTCTGGCGTACGATCTGGGTCACGTCCAACTGCACGCCAAAATCCAGCTCGCGCTCGAGGTACCCAGTAAATCCAAGACGCCGAAAAAGAGAATGATCGAGACCACCGTAGGGCGCGTGCTCTTTAACGAGATTGTCCCGCCGGAACTGGGGTTCGTCAACGATGCGCTCGACAAAAAGAAATTGAAAGAGTTCGTCGCGGCGGTCCACGCCAAGCTGGGTTCCGAGAAAACCGCCGAAGTGGTGGACCGCGTCAAAGAGATCGGCTTTAAGTACGCGACGCGCAGCGGCCTCACCATCGCGATTGACGACATCACGGTGCCGGAAGAAAAGCAGGAAATTCTCGACCGCGTTACGGGACAGGTCAGCGAAGTCGAACAGCAATATCGGCGCGGCCTCATCACCGAAGAAGAGCAGTACGTCAAGACGGTCGAGTTGTGGACCGAAGCCACGGAAGAGGTCACCGAAGCCGTGGCGAAAGGCATGGCGCAAGAGTCGCCCATCCGCGTGATGGCGAATAGCGGCGCGACCAAAGGCGGCTTCCAACCGATTCGCCAACTCGCCGGGATGCGCGGCTTGATGGCCGATCCGGCGGGCCGCATCATCGCGCTGCCGATCAAGTCGAATTTCCGCGAAGGGCTGACCGCGCTGGAATACTTTATCTCGACGCACGGCGCGCGCAAGGGGCTGGCCGACACGGCGCTGAGAACGGCGGATGCCGGCTATCTCACGCGGCGGCTCGTGGACGTGACCCAGGAAATCATCATCACGCAAGAAGACTGCGGGACCAGCTCGGGCATCTGGATTGATTCCGGGTCAAAGGAGCGCACGGGCGAAGAGTTCGGCGAACGCGTCATCGGACGTGTCGCCGCGGCCGCGGTCGCGCATCCCAAGACGGGCGAGGTGATCGTGTCCGCCGGCGAGATGGTGACCGAAGAGCTGTGGCACAAGATCGAGCAAGCGAAGGTGGATCGCGTGCACGTCCGCACGCCGCTCGAATGCGAGGCGCGGCACGGTATGTGCAGCAAGTGCTACGGGCGCGATCTGGCGCGCGGCACGCTGATCAAAATCGGCGAAGCGGTCGGCATCATCGCCGCGCAGAGCATCGGCGAGCCGGGCACGCAGTTGACCCTGCGGACGTTCCACACGGGCGGCGTCGCCGGCGTCGAGGACATTACGCACGGTCTGCCGCGCGTCGAAGAACTGTTTGAAGCGCGTGATCCCAAGGGCGAAGCGCTCATGGCCGAGATTGACGGCACGGCGCGTATCGTGAACGAAGACGGGCAGCGCCAACTCAAGATCGCGTCGCACCATATCCACCGCGACGAGTACAAGCTTCCCGCGCGCGCCAAAGTCCTCGTCCACGATGGCGACAAGATCGCGGACGGCGCAGTGATCGCCAAGAGCAAGGCCCATCAAGTGGTCGCGGCTAAAGGTGGACAGGTGATGCGCGACAATGGACGCTTGGTCGTCCGCTACGAGCAGCGCGACGAACGCCAGTACGAGATCCCGGCTTCGGCGCGGATCAAGGTGGAAGATGGACAAAAGGTGCGCGCGGGCGATCAACTGACCGAAGGTTCCAAGAATCCGCATCGCATTCTTTCGATCTTGGGACGGGAGACCGCGGAAATCTATCTTGTCGAAGAAGTGCAGCGGGTGTACCGCTCGCAGGGTGTGAACATCAACGACAAGCACATCGAAATGATCTTGCGCCAGATGTTCCGCAAGGTGCGCGTCAAATCCACGGGCGATACGGACCTGCTGCCCGGGCAACTGGTGGACCGCCTCGCATTCGAAGACATTAACTCCAAAGTGACCAAGCACGGCGGCGTGCCCGCGACCGGACAGCCGGTGCTGCTCGGCGTAACCAAGGCCTCGCTGAACACGGAATCGTTCCTGAGCGCCTCGTCGTTCCAGCACACGATCACCGTCCTTTCCGAGGCGGCCATCGCCGGCAAGCGTGACGAGTTGTATGGGCTGAAAGAGAACGTCATTATCGGCAAGCTGATTCCTGCGGGCACGGGTTTTCGCGTGCGCAAGGGCTTGCCCGGCGAGCGCATCTCGACCGACGGTCGCGGCTATCGCCTGAACGAGGACATCCGGCTGGAAGACGAAGAACTGGCCGAGGCGGACGAGTTCGAGGAACTGCTCGTCAAGGGCGGCGTGCCTGAAGCCGAAGCGGAAGAGGAGAGCGCCGAAGGCGCCACCGAGCCGGTCGCCGTGGAAGCAACGGAGCAGCCCGAGGCCGAACTGGATACCGCCGAGGTGGAGCAAGCCGAAGACGACGGCGAACTCGCCCTGGAGGATGAACTCGACGAGGAGCCGCTGGAACTCGAGGACGAAGAGTCGGACGAGGAAGAAGAAGAGGAAGAACTGGAGAACGAGTAATAGGCGACCAGACCCGAAGGGTTTCCAAAAACCCTTCGGGTCTTGCTATGTGGGGACGATTATCCGGGAGAATGAAGCATCCAATCTTCAGTAACATACCGCCTTGCCCACATCTGGATCAACTTAAT
>CAYYCF010000301.1:0-3356 GCA_964470235.1 uncultured Anaerolineales bacterium
CCATCCTCATCACCGGCTGTTCCACTGGCTTCGGAAGAATTACGGCATTGAACATGGCCGTCAATCAACTGCCCGGTTTAGAAGAAGAAGCGATATCCAACTTTCGCGCTATAATCCTGCTTAACGAAATTGGCAGTATGCCCAGTTTGGCAAGTAGTGATACACAAACCGAGACTTTCCTCGCTGTGTTTCGTGATTGGAGAAGAAGCAATGACCACGCTAACTCTTAGCGACATTCTCGATGACTTGCGCGCCGCCGAAGAAGGCTTGCACAGATTTGAGCGGCGGTATTGGATCAGTTCGGAAGATTTCCACAAGCTTTACACGCAGGGCCATCTCGACGACGGCGAAAATGCCGAAGACTTTGCCGAGTGGGCGGGCCACTACAAACTCAGACAGAAGAGGCAGACAGCACTGGAGCGAATCTCCAAGCAGCGCATTGAACGATTGCGCCAGCAAGCTGAAAATCAGCGCATCCGCTTAACCCCCGCCGAACCAGCGCTCGAGTTAGCCTGATATGCCCGCGTTTTCGCGCGCCGATTACGAAACTCTGCTATACACGCTGACAGAGCGTTATCCTGAAGTCTCTTCGTCCACATTGCGTCTCTACACAAACAGCGCGACGACGGCATTCGTGCGGGGCGGTGTCCTCTTCCATAACGGCCTCGAATTGAAGGTGTTTGAATACCTTGACCTGACTGATGGCGAAATACTCGACTACAGCTACGCCGTCTTGCGCGGCGAAGAAAAAATCCGCTGGTACGATCCTCAGCCGCACCCCGACAACCCCGAACTGGCTTCTACCTTTCCTCATCACCGTCACGAACCGCCGGACACGACAGTCCCCGCAACGGAGCGGAGCGGGATCAAACACAATCGCAAATCTGCGCCCGGCATCTCTTTTCAGGCTCCCAACCTGCCAGCACTGATAGCGGACTGCATTGAGTTGGGCAAGGCCTTGTAGTCTATTCGCATGTCATCCTCACAACCTAAATCCATCCTCATCACCGGCTGTTCCACCGGCTTCGGAAGAATTACTGCCTTGCATTTGGCTCAGCGCGGCAGGCGCGTGTTTGCAACAGTACGGAAAGAGTCGGATAGAGAGAGTTTGCTGAAAGAGTGGGGGGAACTCAGGGAACTCAGGGGGCTGAAGGAAATCGGGGAACTCGCGGTGCTGTTGTGCGACATCACCGATGAAAAACAGGTGGCCGAGTTGGGGCGGGCGGTGACGGCGGACACATCCACGCTCGATGCGCTCGTCAATAATGCCGGAACGGCCTATGCCTCGCCGCTGGAATTAATTCCGATTTCGGAATTGCGAAAGCAGTTCGAGATTAATGTTCTTGCTCAACTGGCGGTCACGCAATCCGTACTGCCGCTGATCAAGGCGGCCAAAGGCACGATCCTCAACGTCAGCAGTATCAGCGGGCGCATGACGAATCCGATCACCGGCCCGTACAGCGCGAGCAAGTTTGCCCTCGAAGCGTTGAGCGACGCTCTGCGAGTCGAGTTGGTGCCCTTTGGAGTTAAGGTGGTGGTGATCGAACCAGGCTCCAGCCCGACCACCATTTGGCAAACGGGTAAAGAGCGCGCGCTCGGCGCGCTGGCGGAACACGGCCTTGACGCGAGCGCGTATCAACCGCTGATTGACGGCGCGATGAAATATATCGCGCGCGTCGAAGCGACAGGCTTCCCCCCGCAACTTTTTGCCGACACGGTGGAAAGGATTCTAAACACGCGCCACCCCCGCGCGCGTTATCCTATTCCCGCTTACCTGGGGTGGTTGATTCTGCTGCGAAGGCTGACTCCCGATTGGGCGTGGGACCGGTTAGTGCGGCGGACATTGCGGTGGTAAAGACAAAAAAGATGATCACCACCGGCGCGCTCATGAAGATGGCGAGCGCGGCGAGACGGCTCCACGAATTGAAGTCGTTGTTCAACATCCCCCAGATCGCCATCGCCAGCGTCACGTTGTCGCCCGTGTTCACGAACAGCCAACCCATCGCGAACTCCGTGTAGCCGGTCAGGAAGGCGATCAATGCCGCCACGGCAATGGCCGGCAGGGCCAGCGGCAGAGTCACGCGCCAAAACGCGATCAACGGGGTTGCGCCGTCGAGGAAAGCGGACTCTTCCAGTTCATTCGGCACGGCTTGAAAGGCGCTGCGCATATTCCAAATGCAAAACGGCATCGAGAACGCGGTGTACACGATCATCAAGCCGAATAGTGTGGTGCGGATTTGCAAGGCCGTGAGCAGAACGTATAACGGCGTCATCAATGCTACCGGCGGGAGCAGTGTGCCCAGCAGTAAACCGAACAACCCTGGCCGCCTGCCCGGAAAGCGATAACGCGCAAACGCATAGGCCATGCTCGCGCCGAAGATCACGGCGATGACCGCCGCGCCCCCGGCCACGATCAGGCTATTGCGCAGAACGCCAAGAAACGAAAGCGTCTGCGCTGGTTTTTGCCACACCTCTTGGAAGACGGCCAAGGTCGGTTTCTCCGGCCACACGCGGAACTCCGTCGGCTGGCCGGTGACGCCGCCGTCAAAGGCCAAATACACCACGCTCCAAATCGGCGCCAGCACGAATAAGGCGATGAGTGCCAACGCGATTTGAGAAGCCAATTGCTCCCGGCCCGTCACCTTACGCATAGGTCACCCCCTCCGCCGCTTTGCTCCAACGGTTGAACAGCAGAATCAAAACGACCAACACGGCCACATCGAAGAGATTGATCGCCGCCGACACGCCGAACTGGCCGCCGCCGTAACCGCTGAACAGATAGTACGACAGCGTGGAAAACGAAATGAGCGGATACGACGACCGCGTGACCCAGAACAAATAGAATTGATTGAAGGCGAAAATGGATCGAATGATAATGGCCGGCGCGAGCAGAGGCAATAGCAGAGGCCAAGTAATAAACCGAAATTGCTGCCACGCGCTCGCGCCGTCGAGCGCGGCGGACTCGTGCGCCTCCGGCGGCACCAGTTTAAGCCCCGCCGTCGCCGCCAACATCATGAACGGAAACCCGAACCACGTGGCCGCCACGAGCAGAACGGCCAGGGCGTAATTGGGGTTGTCGGAGAACGACGGCGTCGAAACGCCGGCGGGCAAAGCTTGCGTCAGCCAGCCGAATCGCGGATCAAAAATCCGCAGCCAGATCACCGCGCCCACAAATTCGGGAATGGCCCACGGCAGGATGAAGAGCGCCCGCCACCAGCTTGCGAAGCGCACCCCGCGCTGATTCAAAATCAGCGCAACGCTCACGCCCAACGCGGCCTGCAAGGCCACCGACAGCGCCGCCCACATTACGTTGAAGAACAACACTTCCGAAAACAACCCACTGAACAGCCGCGCCA
>CAYYCF010000302.1:0-3349 GCA_964470235.1 uncultured Anaerolineales bacterium
AGAGGTCTTCAGGGGAGGTGAGAATGTCCGGCAAGTCGGGCTGAGTGAGCGGCGCGAGGCGCGCATTGAGTAGCGCCCGCGCCTCGTCGAGTGGTAGGAGTTCCACCGGCACGCGGAGTTGAGTCCGCATATCCTGATAGACGATCTCTGCCGTCTCGATCTCGGTGCCGTTCTCCCACAGGAGCAGGGCGTAGAGACTCACTTGCTGAACGTGCCGCAGATACGCGCGCGGCTCGCCGGTCGTTTCGATGGCCCTCGCTTCGTGCGCGCTCCCGCAGTGTCGGCAGTCCATCCAGCAGTTGCGCCAGGCGAACTGGCTCTCGCGGATGACGATGTCCGTTTCGGGACACGTCCACGTCCGCGCCGGGCCGGGGACGGCCTTCGTCGTCTTGAAGTCGATTAAGTGATGACGATCCGCAATCACCAAATCGGGCTGGCCGCTGATCGTCGTCTCGCCGTCGGGCGCGATCATGGTGAACCGCGTTTCGGCGATGACGAGCGGATCGGCGGCGGCATATTCGGCGGCCACGCCGTGCATGAGCTGGCCGCGATATGCCCACCACGCTTCGGATGGTTTCAGCCAGTAGTCTTCGGACGGCTGAAGCCGGTGCTTGCGTGGGCAACCGAGCAATACGGTGATCGTCAGCCCGAAATTGTCGGGCCGCATCCGATCCAAGATGCCCTTGACCACCGGAGCGGTCATGTGGCATCCGGCGAGTGCGCCGTTCCGCGCGCAGGCCAGGCACGCGCCAACGGCGGTCTTCGCCCCCGTCGCTTCGCACAGGAATCCTTTGAATGGCATCGGACTCTCCTACGCCGTGAGCGGCACGTTCTCAAACGGATTGGGCGCAGCGCCTTGCAGCTCGTCGTCGGAAAACACGTCGAGCGGCCAGCGCAGTGCGTCGCACGCCGGGCAGAGGTATGCGCCTTCAGGGTGTTGCATGTTGTTCTTCACGCGCTCGGCGTAGTCGAACTGCAACAAAACCGGCGCTTCGGAGAAGGTGAGCGTTGCCGGGTTCACCAGCGCGCCGCACTCGGCGCACGTTTCGAGTCCGAGCGCGATGCCGCCCGGGTCGCGGGCGACGTTCGCGCGGCGTTCCGCAGCCATCGCTTCAAAGTCGGGCGGGGTCAGACGATTCATTCGATCCTCGATGAGATACAACTCGGCTTTGGCCGGATCGCCGCCGTTCTTATTCACGTAGGCGACTCCGGCGCATTGAGTGCAGAGTGCGCCGAATGTGTTTGACCACATCGGGTAGCCCTGCCGGTCTTGCGGCGCGTAACGGCCGCACTCGGCACAGGAGAGAAAATCGCCCTCGTCCTCTTCGAGACGCGCGGCGTACTGCGCGCTCGTCTCCTGCAGGTCGGCCAGTTCGATTTCGTTTGCCATCAACCGCTCGCCGAGCGCGGCGGTGGCTTCGATGTCCGGCAATCCCGTTTCGGAATTGCACAGCCATAACCGGATGGTGATTGCTTTCATGGTTAGTGTCTCCTCGTTTGTGGTCTGGTAGTCGAGCGGTCCAGTAGTCTGGTAGTCTGACTATTCGACTACTTGACTACTCGACTATTAGAAACTTATCCAAGTGATGATTTGCCGGATGGCGTCCACGCCGAAGAAGAGCGCCCCGCAGGCCAACAGGCAGAACAGCGTGCCGATCAGCAGCAGGAACGGGGCGAACTCCGGATCGGCGGCGGCGAGCCGTCCGATGTAGCTCCACAGCCCGATATCCGTGGCGACGTTGGATTGCAGATCGGGGTGGTGGACCGGGTTATTGCGCCACTCGCGGACTTTGCGGCGGCGCTGGGCGCGCGTGGGTTGCTGGCTCATGCCGCCGTCTTCGCCCGCTCTGCGTCCAACACGCAGCGGATGGCGGTGTTGATCGCCTTCACCGTCAACTCGTCAATCTGCTCATCGGTGGAGTCGTCCTGGCAGATTTCGATCACCTCGTCCAGCTCGTCGTCCGTCGGCTCTCGTTTGACGATGGCCTTGAACTCGGCGGCCACGTCGTCGCGCGTCCACAGGCCGTAGTCGAAGACGACGCGGCCAGTCACAACGAATTCGTGAATGCCATGCTTGGCGTTGGCGGTAATCGTTTTGACTTCGCGCACCGTTGCCAACTGCCACGCCCGCGAGTCGCCTTCGCTCCAATACGCGCCATCGCGTTTCTTGCCGTTGCCGCCGTAATTGAAGCGGATGGTTTCTTCGGCCAGCGCATAGGCCACCGTGTGGCTGGGCGCGGCCAGCCATTGGCTGATGCGGTATTCGTGCAAGCCGTCGATCACCCCGACGACTGCTTCGTAGAGTTTCATCTTCATTGCGCCTCCTCGTTTCGGAATGATGAATGATGAGTGATGAATGATGAATGAATTCCGCCCTTCGGCGAGCTCAGGGCAGGCTATTCATCATTCCGCATTCAGCATTCTCTTCTTTTGGCCCGGAGTGAATCAAAAACGCCCGTCCCGCGCGGGCCTGGTGGCGGGCTGAGCGTATAAGTGGCCGCTTTGGAACTATGAGTGATGAATGCGGAATGATGAATTGATTCCGCATTCATCATTCCGCATTCATCATTCCGAAGCGGCAGTCGTTCCCGCCGGAGTCGAACCGGCATTCACGCCAAGACGGGAACGAAGTTGAGGAGCGAAGATCGCTCCTCAAGGCAGGCGGGTAGCCACGCCATAGCGCGGTGACACACGATGCGCTACAGGGGGACTCCCGCCTGCCCGTCCCTGAAGTAGAGGTGATCGCCTTGCGGCGAAAGCTCCTCGATCAGGTGAGGCTTGACGACAGCGGCGATGCTCACCGGGCAAACGAGCATTGCGCCGCCCTGAACGGCCTTCTGCATGCCGCCCAGATCGCCGCGCCGGTGCATGATGACACTCTCGCCGAACAGTTCGGTGAGGCGCTCGCGCCCGTGCGGTGTGACGTTGATGGCGTAGATTGACATGGAGTCCTCCTGCGCGTGAAGTGTGGTTGGCCGCGCAGGCCTCCCGACCGGAGTCGAACCGGAGCGGGCCACGCAGGAGGAAGTTGAGGAACGGCGATACTCTCGCCGGGATTGGAGAATGAGATAGGCGGGTAGCCAAATCTCAAGGGAGGCGGGTAGCCGTCCTAAAGCGAAACCGCGAGCAACACAACCCGAGGCCGGCTAACGACAAAGAGAAGTGACGACATGCAACTTCAAGACGATTCAATCAAGCTGATCAAAGTGATCGGCAAGCAAGGAATGAGCGAGAAGAAGCAGGCCTGTACAAGAATTTTTGTCGTGGGGTGCGCTGTCTTCGGGAGGTGCGTTTGGGCATCGCCAGTCCTCCCGATCGGAGTCGAACCGATCCGTGAGCCGCGAGGAGG
>CAYYCF010000303.1:0-3307 GCA_964470235.1 uncultured Anaerolineales bacterium
CGCGTCGGGCGCGGGGTTGGGGCTTTCTTCGGCGAAGCGCACGGCGGCGATGATCTCGTCGTCCACTTCTTTATTCACCGCCTCCAGTTCCGCGGCTTTGGCAATTTTCTTGTTCGTCAAATACGCATGGAAGCGGCCAATGGGATCTTCTTCCTGCCACTTCTTGATCTCTTCCGGTTTGCGGTAACGTTCGGGGTCGCCCATCGAGTGGCCGCGATAGCGGTAGGTCATCGCTTCGAGGAAGAACGGCCCCTTGCCGGATCGGGCGTGTTCGAGCGCGGCGGCGGCAGCTTCTTTCATCGCCAGCACATCCATGCCGTCAACGCGCGCATTCGGAATCTGATAGCCCTCAGCCTTCTGCCGAATCTCGCCCACCGCCGAGGCCCGTTCGATGGTGGTGCCCATGCCGTATTGATTGTTCTCCACCATCCACACCACCGGCAGGCTCCACACCTTCGACAGGTTGACCGATTCGTGGAAGTAACCGATGTTGGTCGCGCCGTCGCCCATCATGCAAATAATGGCCGAGTCGTTGTGTTGATATTGAAACGAGAGCGCGAGGCCGGCCGCCAATGGCAGGTGCGCGCCCACAATGGCGTGGCCGCCCCAGAAGTGTTTGCTCACGTCGGCCAGATGCATCGAGCCGCCTTTGCCGCGCGAACTTCCGGTGGCCTTGCCGAGCAGTTCGGCCATCATCACGCCGGTATCCATGCCTACCGCCAGGGCGATGCCGTGATCGCGGTAGGCGGTGATGATGTGATCCTGCGGCTTCATGGCCGCCACCGCGCCCACCCCCACCGCCTCTTGCCCGATGTACAGATGCAAAAAGCCGCCGACCTTGCCCTGCTGGTACAACTCGGCGCACTTCTCTTCGGCGCGACGGATGAGCGTCATTTGTTTGTAATAACGCAGGTAGTCTGATTTTTCCATAAATAAGGGTCTTCGGACGCAAAAAAATCTAACCAGCGAGCGATTATACCAGTTGTGCCGAAAATAAGAGATCAGTTGCCTATGCCCCGCCGCCGGTTTGGAATACAATACTAAAATAATCCTATTCAATATGGCCGCGCCCAGTTCAGATCTCAAATGACGTTTTGTTTTTGATGGAATGGGACAGCCACGATGCTTTCAACAAGTCCGGCGATGAAAGCGGCGACGACTTCAACGCCCTCGTCAAACCCGCGGGCGAGTGGGACGACGTGGTGTGGCATCTTTCGGACGCACTTGAAGTACAATGATTGGCAGATAGGGCGCTGACGCCGTCTCGGCCAAGCGCGGATAACTCTGTAGTGATCGGCACGACTCTGCTCGACCGTTATCGCCTCGACTCCGAACTCGGACGGGGCGGCATGGGCGTCGTCTATCGCGCGCACGACACGCTGCTGGATCGCGCCGTCGCCGTGAAAGTGCTGAGCGATTCCGGCCTCGGCACGGAGGGCCGCGCTCGTCTGCTCCGCGAAGCGCAAGCCGCCGCGAAACTCAATCACCCCAACATCGTTTCCGTTTTTGACGCTGGCGAGGCCGATGGCCAGCCGTACATCGTCATGGAACTGGTGGCGGGCGAGACCCTGCGCCAGCGCCGGCCCGACTCGCTGGACGAAACGCTCGCCATTGCCCGGCAGATCTGCGCCGCGCTCGAGCATGCCCATGGGCAGAAAATTGTTCATCGGGATTTGAAGCCGGAAAACATCATCGTCACCCGCGCGCGGACGACGAAGTTGATGGACTTCGGCCTGGCCCGCACCGCCGACGGGCCGCACCTGACCGAAGAAGGTTCGATTGTCGGCACGTTCTCGTACCTCGCGCCGGAACTGATTCTCGGCCAGCCGGCCAGCGCGCCGTCGGACTTATATGCCTTGGGGGTGATGTTGTACGAACTCGTCACTGGCCAGCCGCCCTTCAGTGGCCAGGACGTGACGGCTGTGCTCTCCCAGCATCTGCATGCCACGGTCGTGCCGCCGAGCACGCACAATCCCGCCATTTCGCCCGCGCTCGAATCGCTCATCCTGCGGTTGCTGAACAAACAGCCGCAGGATCGGCCTGCCTCTGCGGCTGACGTGCGGCAGATGTTGGAGAGAGTCAGCCAGCCTGCGCCGCCGACGGCCGCGGGCGAAGTTCCGGCGCTCGAAACCGAGTTGTCGCTGCTTGATCGTTTGGTGCGCGGGCGGCTGGTGGCGCGCGAGCACGAACTGGCACAGGTGCTGGCGCTGTGGCGGCGAGCGGCCTCGGGCAAGGCGGGCGTTCTGCTCATCAGCGGCGAGCCGGGTATCGGCAAAACGCGGCTGGTGAGCGAATTCATCACTCGTGTTGAACTCTCGCGCGCCGCGGCCCTGCTGGGCGAGTGCTATGCTGAGGGCGGCGCACCCTATGCGCCCATCGCGCAAATCATTTCTGCGGCCCTGGGGATTGGGACTTGGAGTCTGGGCGCCGACCTGCCGCCCTACGTCATCGCCGACCTGATCACCCTCGCTCCCGATCTGCGCGAGCGCTGGCCCGACGTTTCCCCCAACCCGGCCGGGGACCCGCAGGCCGAGCAGCAGCGCCTGTTCGAGAGCGCAGTCAAAGTGTTCAGCGTGCTGTGCGCCCGCGCGCCGGTGCTCGTGGTGGTGGACGACGCGCACTGGGCCGACAGCGGCACGCTGAACATGGTGCGCCATCTGGCCCGCCGCGCTCCCCGGCTCAAACTTCGTTTGCTTCTCGTGCTGACTTATCGCGAAGTCGAACTCAGCGAGGCGCGGGCGCTCAACGAATTGCTGGCCGATCTCAACCGCGAACGGCTGGCCGAACGCATCAAACTGCTGCGCTTCACTCGCGATCAAACGCGCGACCTGCTGACGGCCATGTTCGCCGAAGACATCACGCCGGATTTTCTGGATGGCATCTTCCGTGAGACCGAGGGCAACCCGTTCTTTGTGGAGGAGGTCTGCAAGGCGCTGATTGAAGACGGGAAGCTGTACCGCGAGAACGGGCGCTGGCGCCGCCCCGGCATGGACGAGATTCAGGTTCCGCAGAGCGTGCGGGTGGCAATTGAAACGCGCGTCGCCAAACTGCCCGAGCCGGTGCAGGACGTGCTGCGGCTGGCCGCCGTCATCGGGCGCGAGTTTGATTACGAAACGCTCCAGAGGGCGAGCGACCAGAGCGAAGACGCGCTGATTGACGCGCTGGAGACTGCCGAGCGGGCCCAGCTCGTGAGTGAAGTGAGGCGCGACGGGCACGTGACGTTCGCCTTCGCCCATGCGCTCATCCCGGCCACGCTGCGCGAAGGCGTGAGCGGCCTGCGCCTGCAGCGCCTCCACCGCCGGGTGGC
>CAYYCF010000304.1:0-3293 GCA_964470235.1 uncultured Anaerolineales bacterium
TGAAGGCCGCAACTTTGCGGCCTTCAATCATTCTGCCACGTGGCTTCTAATTCTAATGTCCTTTCTTACCCCGGCGGCCTCCAGTTATCTACCACAATATCAACCCCCGTCGTGAGCGTTTCCCAATCTCCTCTGCCGCCCAGACAATCGTTGATGGTGGCATGGCAGATCGCCAGCGCCAAGCGGTAGTTCCCCGCGTTTTGAATGCGGAGCTGATCGAGCACTTCGCCGCCGCAGGTGTCTTTGGGGCCTTTGCACCTCGCGCCGATCACCAAGTCGGCGCTGAAACTGGTGTGGAAAGTTTTCTCTAAGCTTGATGTTCTCAATCTGCGATGCATATTTCAATTTGTCAGGCACGAACAGTCTTAACTCTCCGGCGATGCCGCGCCGCCCCGGTTTGAGCGGGGCGGTCGTCATAGCGCGGGCAGTGCGCCGCCGGAGGCAGCCACGATGCTCGCCGTGGCGATGTACCACGCGTTTTGCGTCAGCGCGAAGCGCGCGCGCACTTCCAGCGTGATAGTGGCCTCGGCGTTGACGGCGGTGAATTCGTGTGAGAAGGTCGAATAGCCGCCGGGTCGGTAATCCACGTTCAAGCGTTTGAGCGATTCTGATTTCTGTCCGCTCGATTGCGCCCGGAGCCAAATCTCGCCCGCGTCGGGATCGGTGGCGAACACTTTGTCGTTATTCGCGCCGACGTATTTGTCCACCGGATCGGGCATCATCTTCACGTTGAAGCGGTAGCGTCCGCCTGGGGTGAGGCCGTTCACGGACTGGCTGAGGCTGAACCAGATGGCGCGCCAATTGCCGACGACGCGATAGGCTTGCGCCAACCCGCCGGAGAGTCCGTCTTTGTCATCCGGCGTGGCGTTGCCCAAAGTGATCACGCCCGCGCGCGGCGCTTTGAAGGCTTCCGTCTGTTTGCTCACCTTCGCCGTTTTCTCGTCGGCGTACCACAACTGCCAGGCATTCGGCGCTTCGAGGTTGCGAAGCGCGGGGTTGGGCAAGAATGTTCCTCCGGCGAAGGAGGGGTTTTTTAGCGCGGGCGCAGTGGGCAGTGGATTGACAACCGGCGGCGAGGAAGGTTGAGCCGGTTGACTCGGCTGGGCCGGTTGAGCGGGCTGAACGGGCTGTGCCGTCACCGGCGCTCCGGCGATCTCTTCCAGCTTCATCGAATCCAAGAACCATCCGTTGTTCAACAAACCCCAACGTCCGCGGCCTTCGATTGAAATTTCGGCAGAAGCGTCGCTGGCGACGAAGTCGAGCGTGAAGAAGGTGTATTTGCCGAACGGGAATTTCGTGCCGTCGAGCCAGCCGGTCTCCGTTTCCTTGCCGCCGGATTTTGCGCTGAGGCGCACTTCTCCGGCCAGCGGGTCGTCGGCGAAAATTTTTCCGCCTTTCTCCGGGATGTACTTCATGTAGAGATCGGGATAGATCGGCGCGGTAAAGCGATAGCGTTTGCCCGGCGTGAGGCCGTTGACGGTCTGGAACAGCCGCCACCAAATCGCCCCCCATCCTTTGAATATCTTGAGACAGTACGTGCCGCTGAGCCAGAAAAGATTTTTCTCTTCAGCCGGCGCTCCGGCGATGTTCCATACCACGCATTCCGGCGGGTCGAAATTCTGATCCTGCCGCGGCAGATAGGGCGTGGAGTTGGTCGCGTGCCAGAAATCCCACTTGTTGGGGATGACGATTTCCCCAACGTTGTGCCAGTGGTAGTGCTGGCCGTCGTCGAAGTCGGCGTTGGCGAGCAGGTTGGCTCCGGCGGCGGCGCCGCTGACCGGGGCCGTGATTACTTGCACCGGCGGCGCAGTCGGTTGCGTGGCAAGGGTGATGGGCGCGGCCGGTTTGGCGGGTTGGGAGGCAGAGGCGGCGCCTGGCACGTTCGCTTCGCGCTGGATGTATTCTGCGATGTAATCTACGAACTTCGTGCCGTCAACGTTGTAATCTTTCCACGTCTCGTCAACGAAGCCAAAGGTGTAAATGACGGCCCCCAACACGTTGGGGTCTTTGCGGATTTCTTTGTCGTACCAGATGAATTGCTCGGCGTAATACTTCTCGGCTTCCGCGCCGCCGTTGCGCCAGTAGTCAATGGGATCGGTCTGGCCTTTCCACTGCCCCCACCAGCCGCTGTTCGTGCGCCAGTTACCGCTGGACGCGCCCTCCGGCACCGGGCTGATGCGGTCGAGGCCGCATTCGGTGATGGCAATTTTCACGTCGCCGCAACCGGCCGGCTTGAGGTAGTGGCGCATGATCTTGCGATAGCGCAGCGTCGTCCACCCTTCGTCTCCGGCGTCTTCGTTGGGGTTCATTTGATACTTTCCCGTCATCCACCACATCCACGGCGACGAGTATTCGTGCAAGCCCAAGATGCCATCGTATTGTTTGGCGGCCTGCACCGCCGGGGTGAACCATTTCCACAATTCGATATCGCCGGGCGCCCCGGTGGCGAAGCAGGCAATGACGCTGCGCAAACCCATGTCGGCCATCATCTTGACGCGGGCGACCTCGAAATTGGCATACCAGGTCATTTCTTCCTGGTTGCCCCACACCGGCTCGTTGTGCCCTTCCCATATTTTGATGGCCGGGTTGAGCCGGTATTTTTCTTTTTGCGAGTCGACGAACTTCCGCGCGGCGGTTTCGGGGCTGTCGCCGCTTTTTTGTTGTTCTTCGGCGGTGCGCGGGTCGTGAGCGTAACTGCGCCCGATCACGGTCGTTTCGCGCTTGTTCTCCAACTCCGGCCCGAGGCCAAAATCGTCAACCAGTTTGATGATACGGCATCCGGCGGTGAGGAGTTTGCGCGCGCCATCTGTGGCTCTCAAGCAGTGCGGGCCAAGTTTGCTGGGCATAAGGTGTCCTCCTACGTCAGTTTTTCAAGTTTCATCGAGTCGACAAACCAGCCGTTATTGTCCAATCCCCACCGCCCGCGCACTTCGAGCGTGCAGGAGGCTGTCGTATCGGTCGCCACAAAGTCCAGGGTGAGGGTGTTGTATTGGCCGAACTTCACTTTGTTGCCGTCCATGAAACCGGTGTCGTAATTTTGACTGCCACTCTGGACGGCCAGTTTGTGCTCACCCGATAGCATGTCGGGAGCGTATACTTTCCTGCCGGACTCGTATTTTGACACCAGGTCCGGGTACACCGGCGCAGTAAAACGATACTTCGCGCCAATGGTCAAGCCGGTCACGTTCTGCCAGAGCTTCCACCACAGCGGTCCCCAGCCCTTGAATATTTTGAGGCAGTAATTGCCGCTGAGGAAGAACAGGTTTTTCTCGTTTTCCGGAGCGTCTTTGATG
>CAYYCF010000305.1:0-3290 GCA_964470235.1 uncultured Anaerolineales bacterium
CGTATGCGTATTTGAGGATGTTTGCGTTTTTGGAAAACAGCACTTATGGGGTGATCGAGCGAGGCGAATGTGAATCGCTGAAGCGCTGTGGCGGCTGAGACTGCCGATCAGAGTTCTCAGCGTCTCAGCGATTCAAAAACCGTATGCCCGACAAAATTCGTGAAGTGATTCTGGAATCCGGCATCCCCGTCAAGCCCGTTTACGGCGCGGACGATCTCAAGGGGATCGATCTTTCCAAAGAGGTCGGCCAGCCGGGCGAGTACCCGTTCACTCGCGGTATTCATCCCTTGATGTACCGCGCTCGGCCGTGGACGATGCGCCAGTACGCCGGATTCGGCGCGCCCGCCGAAACCAACGAACGATTCAAGTTCCTGATCGCCAACGGACAGAACGCGCTCAATGTCGCCTTCGATCTGCCGACACAGATGGGGCTGGACTCCGACGATCCGTTGGCCGAAGGCGAAGTGGGGCGGGTGGGCATGGCGGTGGACACGCTGGCCGACATGGAAACCGCGTTCGACGGCATCCCGATAGACAAGATCAGCGTGTCGCTCACCATCAACGCCGTCGCCGCGCCGATCATGGCGATGTATTTCGTCGTGGCCGAGCGGCACGGCGTCCCGCTGGCTGACGTTCGCGGCACGGCACAGAATGACATTTTGAAAGAATACATCGGACGCGGCGCGTGGATTTTTCCGGTCGAACACGGCATCCGGCTCGTCACGGACACGGTCGAATTCTGCGCGCGGCACGTGCCGAAATATTATCCGGTGAGCGTATGCGGTTATCACATCCGCGAGTCGGGCGCGAACCCGGTGCAAGAGATTGCGTATGCCTACTGCATCGCCCGCGCCTACATTCGCGAGGCGTTGAATCGCGGGTTGACGGTGGACGACTTCGCCGAGCGGCTGTCGTTCAACTTTGACATCTTCGGCAACCTGTTCGAGCAAGTGGCAAAATTCCGCGCCGCCCGCAAGTTGTGGGCGAAAATTCTGCGCGACGAGTTCGGGGCGCGGAAAGCAGGCGCCCTGCAGATGAAGATGATTGCCGGGGGCGGCGGGGGCGGCCTCACCGTGGAGCAGCCCGAAAATAACATCGTGCGCGGCGCATACTACGCCCTCATCTCGGCCCTGTCCGGCGCGCAGACGATGGCCTTATGCTCATACGACGAGGCCTACACTATCCCCACCGAAAAGGCCGCGCTCATCTCTTTGCGCACGATGCAAATTCTTGTGGAAGAAATGGGACTGTGCGACACCGCCGATCCGCTGGGCGGGTCGTATTACGTCGAATGGCTGACGGCGGAGATGGAGAGGCGGATCGTCGAAGAGATTAGGCGCGTGGACGGCGAGATGGGCGGCATCGTGCGCGCGGTGAGCGAGGGGGCGGTTCAGCGCGAAGTGGCGCGTCAGGCGTGGCAGTTCGAAAAGGGAATTCAGGATGGAACGATTCCGAAGGTCGGCGTGAATCGATTCCGCATGGAAGAAGAACAGCGCGACGTTGAACTGCACGAATACAAACCGGAGCAGGCCGAGGACGCCGTCCGCCGACTCCGCGCCGCGCGCGCCAACCGCGACTCGAACGCCGTTGCCACTGCGCTGGAAAAAGTGCGGGACGCGGCGGCAGGCGGACAAAACGTGATGCCGGTGATGATGGAGGCGGTGAAGGCGTATGCGACGCTGGGGGAGATTACGAAAGCGTTGAAGGGCGTGTTTGGGGAGTTTAGGGAGCCGGTGAGGTTGTGACCTCATCACTTGCCGACTGAATAAGAATGTCCATGCTACCGCTCACACTGCTGTTGGGCGGGTTTCACTCTATCGGGTGAACTAATATGAAGTTCCTACGACCTAAGCCGGGACAGTCAATAGACTTGTTCCGTATGCTTGCTCAACAGGAGGGCTACACGCTTTCTGATTCTGAAAGCACCGAGAAATTCATACGCAAATTTGGCGAAGAATTCACAAGAGCCAAAAGTAATCCCATCATGTTACATGGCTTTCGCGTTCAAGCTATGTTTGAATATGTTGTGACATCGTTGGGTAAATGTGCCATAGTGAAGACAGAAGACGCTGGCGGCTTGCATACAACAGACCCCAATATCAAAGTTCCTGATTTGCGGGTTTTGCTCATTGACGGTCAAGAGTTTCTTGTTGAGGTCAAGAATTTCTATCAAAGTAGCCCATTTGAGGAGTACAAAATAAAGAAAAGCTACCTGGACGGACTTCAACGCTACGCCGCCTTATTCAAAAAGGATGTAAAACTGGCAATCTACTGGTCGAAGTGGACCTTATGGACATTGGTTTCATTCGATAGAGTAAAGTGCGAGGGTAGTAAATGCTCGCTTTCGCTAGAGGATGCACTGAAGTACAACGAGATGGCTATGCTCGGCGATTACAGATTAGCCACACTGCCGCCTCTGCAGTTTCGGGTTATCACTGACCCTGCTCGCCCGAGAGCCGTCAGCGAAAACGGAGAAGCCACTTTCACAATTGGTGGTATTGAATTACATTGCGAGGACAACCATATTACTGTGCCGCGAGAACAAAACATGGCCCTCTTCCTGATGCTGTATGGAGAATGGCCCTCAGAAGGAGGACAAGCGCGCATTGAAAACGGCGAATTGATCTCCTTTGACTTCGTATCACAACCGGAAGAGACACACCCTGAGCAGGGCTTCGAGATGATAGGAAGCATGAGCGGGATGATTTCGCGGCGGTTCAACACGATGACGGCTCGCGATGGCGAAGTCGAACGCCTTAGCCCACAGACTGACATCAGCAACTTGGGCATCCAGATTCCAGATGATTATCAAGGAGAAGTCCTGCATCTATGGCGGTTCATACAGCAACCGTTAACTGAGTAACACAAAGGTGCCGCACAACCAGCGCATGCACCCGATGCGCCTTCGGCTTCGGCTCGGCATACCCTCGCGCCGCGAAAATTGCGCGGTGCTCGGCGCGGGTGAGCGCGGCCGATGTATTCGATCAACTGTGGATGGATAGCCGCGCCGGATGCATGCGATACTCGTATCGAATTTGTTTACTGTGAGAGCGATAGAATCGCTGAACCGCTGAAATCACTGATTTCGCTGAGTGTCTCTGCGGGCAAACGACCGCTTTCAGCGCGTTCAGCACTATCAGCGACTCAGCGATTCAATGGGTTGGCGCGCAGACTCATCGCATGGTATACACGAAGCTCACACCGAACAGAGAGACGCCCGCATCTGTTTTTCTATCACAAACCGAAACTTACGAGGTCATAAATGACACGAACCCACAACTTCAACGCCG
>CAYYCF010000306.1:0-3274 GCA_964470235.1 uncultured Anaerolineales bacterium
AAGATCATGTCTTCGGTTTTCTTGCCGCGCAGAAGCGAGAAGGATTGTTCGCCCAATACCCAGCGGATGGCGTCGGCGACGTTGGATTTGCCGCTGCCATTCGGCCCGACGATAGCGGTGATCTTGTCGCCGAAGACGAAGCCGGTCTTGGCGGCAAACGTTTTGAAGCCGGCGAGTTCGAGGGATTTGAGGCGGGAAGGCATGAGGGAATGATGAATGCTGAATGATGAATGATGAACATTGTTCCGCGTTCCGCACGCGAAGCGAGCATTCCGCATTCTGAAGCGGCGGGATTATAGCATGGGGCGCAGCCATTTCGACTACTTGGCTACTCGACTACCTGGCTACCCGACCATTTTCTTTTCGGCACGACTCTTGCTACAATCATCGCTATGCGGCGCAAATTTCAACTTGCCCTTTTGCTGACGCTGGTCCTGTCGCTGGCCTGGCCGGCCGCCGCGCGCGCCGACGACATCATCCACACCGTCCAGCCCGGCGAGAATCTTTTTCGGATCGGCCTGAAATACGGGATCGGCTGGAAGGAGATCATGGCCGCCAACGGGATGAGTTCGACCAACATTTACGCCGGCCAGCAGTTGCGGATTCCGACCGGTGGGAGCGGCGGAACGGCGGCCAGCGCCGTGCCTGCCGCCGCCGAAGCCCCGGCGGCCACATCCGCTGGAACGTATACGATTGCCCGCGGCGACACCCTCCGGAGCATCGCCTCAAAGTTTGGAATCACTTCGACCGCTTTAGCGGCGGCAAACGGCATTGCCGACCCCAATCGGATTTATTACGGGCAGGTATTGAATATTCCAGGAGCTAACGGCGAGCCTGCGCCCGCCGTCAGCGTACCGGCGTCCACCGGCGGCAGTAAGAGCATCGTGGTGGACATTTCCGAACAACACATGTACGTTTATGAAGGCGGCGCGCTGGTTTGGTCGTGGGTGGCCTCCACCGGCGAGCGCGGCCGCGAAACCGCGCCTGGCAACTACAGCGTGCTCAGCAAGATTCCCATGGCCTATGCTTCGCTGTGGGATTTGCAAATGCCAAACTGGCTGGGCATTTATTGGGTGGGTAAATTTCAGAACGGCATTCATGCTTTGCCCATTCTCTCCAACGGACAGCAATTGTGGGCCGGCTGGCTCGGCACGCCGGTCTCGTATGGGTGCGTGATTCTGGGGACGGCGGAAGCGGCGGCGTTGTTCGCCTGGGCAGAGTTGGGAACGCCGGTGACAATTCAGTGGTAAACTGTGCCAGAAATATGGGGTGTCCTCTACGCGGCCAATTTGGCGGTGGGCGCAGGGCAACCTTGGCTCAAATTGTCCCCGGATTATGCAGAATTGGCATAGATTACTCAAGCGGCAACTGAAGAATCTGTACGGCGAACCCTCTGCCATTCCTCCGCAGTGGCAAGCATTCCTCGACGCAGTTAATACAGCTTACGAACAATTCGATAGCGACCGCACGATGGTCGAGCGTTCTCTGGAATTGACCTCGCAGGAATTACTGCTGGCCAATGCCGAACTGCGCCGTGCGAATGAAGACCTGGAACGGCGCGTACGCGAGCGGACGGCCGAGTTGATGCAAGCCAACGAGAGCTTGCAAGCGGAGGTCGTCGAGCGCAAACGCGCAGAGGTCGAGTTGGCGCACGAGGAAGAAACGCTGCGCCGCATGGCCGAGTGGCAATCAACGCTCTTCGATGTTCTGCACACGGTCAGCGAGGAATTGGATCCGGCCGCAGTCACGCGTTTGGCGGTGGTGGCGATTGCGCGCTTCACCAACTGGCCTAATGTCTCGCTGGTCTTGCCGGCTGACGACGGACAAAATTGGACCGTGCGCGCCGCCGCCGGAAACCTGGAACAGCTCTTGGGCATGTCTTACCCGTTGGGCAACGGCGTGGTAGGCCGGACGATTGCCACCGGGCAGACTCAAAACGTGCCCGATGTGACGATCGATCCGAATTACATCGGCAGTGATTCGACCCTCCGCAGTGAGTTGGCCGTGCCGCTGCGGCGCGGCGGCCGCATCTTGGGCGTGTTGAACATCGAGAGCGATCAATGGGCGGCCTTCGACGCCGACGGCGTGCAGTTGGCCGAATCGCTCGCCGACGCGGTCGCGCTCGCGCTCGACAACGCCGGGTTGTATCAAACCATTGCCGACGAGCGCAGTCAATTGGACGCGC
This sequence comes from uncultured Anaerolineales bacterium, assembly GCA_964470235.1. Lineage (GTDB taxonomy): Bacteria > Chloroflexota > Anaerolineae > Anaerolineales > VGOW01 > VGOW01. The sequence goes on from CAYYCF010000306.1 coordinate 2,186, forward strand.
TGATCAGGTCAAGCCGGGATGGCGTCATCCTCGTTGGCACCGAGCAGCGGACGCTGGTCATCAATACCCCGGCGCTAGATATGCTGCGCCTGCCTGGCGCGAGCGAACAGTGGATTGGCCGCCCCATCACAGAAGTCCTGCGGGCCATCCGCCACACGGCTCCGGCGGTGGTGCGAAGTGTCACGGCGGAGATACGGCGCATTGTGCGCGGCAATGAGTCTCCGGGCGAAGGCGAATATGAAGTCGGATCGCGCTCGGTGCATTGGTTCAGTTTGCCGGTGATGGCTGGCGCCTCGCCGGTGGGCCGTCTGCTCGTTTTGCGCGATGTGACCGAAGAGCGTTTGCTGGAGAAGATGCGCGAGGATTTGACGCATACGATGGTTCACGATCTGCGCAACCCCTTGACCGTGATCCTCAGCGCGCTCGAAACGCTGGGAGACGATATCGGCGGCACGCTGGAAGAGGAGCAACGCCAGATGCTGACTATTGCCAGCAACAGCGCCGAGCAAATGTTGAACTTGGTCAAGGCGATTTTGGATGTCAACCAGCTCGAAAGCGGGCGGATGCCGCTGGAACGCGGGCGGCTGGCCCTGGAAGCGTTGGTGGCCGAAACACTTGAGCTCGAAGCGTTGCTGGTGGGCGACAAAAAACAACGCCTTGTCAATCGGGTGTCAGTCGGTCTCCCCGACATATTTGCCGATCCCAAACTGATCGGGCGTGTTCTACAGAACCTGGTCGGCAACGCCATCAAGTTTACTCCGGCCAACGGCGTCATCACCGTGACGGCCGGAGTTGCGCCCTTCGCGCCGCAAATGATCGAAGTGGCAGTCGGCGATACCGGGCCGGGCATCCCGCCTGAACTTCGCAGCAAACTCTTTCAAAAATTTGTCTCCGGCAAGCACCAACGCGGCAACGGCAGCGGGTTGGGGTTGGCGTTTTGCCGTTTAGCCGTCGAAGCGCACGGCGGGCGCATCTGGGCCGAGAGCGAGCCTGGGCGCGGGGCCACGTTCAGGTTCACACTGCCTTTGGCCGACGCGTGACCACACGGCAATGGATAGCGCTTGAACTGCTGTTCTTAGCCAACTTGCT
>CAYYCF010000307.1:0-1337 GCA_964470235.1 uncultured Anaerolineales bacterium
TGGTACGAGCGCCAGCCCGACAATTCCGATCAATGGATCATCACGCCCGAAGAAACGGAACGCGTTGGCACGGCAGGCGTGTGGGGGCGAGAGGTCGTCGGCTTGCTCATGGGCACGCCGTGGTGGGCCACCGACGGCGCGCCCGCCGGCGGCGTCCCGCGCGGACTCTATTTGCCCGTGGATGATCCCGAAAATTTGTGGGCCGTCTTTGTGCGCCGCCTGGCCGGCGAATACAAAGGCAAGATCAATCGCTGGATCATCTGGAACGAGCCCGATATTGCCATGGAAGATTACGGCGCGCAGTTCGAAGGATCAGCGGAAGACTATTATCAACTGATCAAAGTGGCCTATCTCGCCGCGAAAGAAGCCAACCCCGATGCGGTGATCCATTTTGCCGGGCTGACGTATTGGCATGACACCACGCATGGCCGCCAATCTTATTTGGAACGCTTCCTCGAAGTGGCCCGCAAAGACCCGTCGGCGCGCGCGCACAACTACTACTTCGACGTGTTCACCGCGCACGTTTATTTTCGCGCGGAGACCGTCTTCAGTATCATCAACTTCTATCGCAACATTCTGAAAACGTATGGCCTGCGCCAGCCGATCTGGTTGAATGAAACCAACGCCGCGCCGAACGACGACCCGCAGTATCCCGCCGGGCCGCTTCTGCCGGTGACGATGGATCAACAGGCGGCCTTCATCATTCAGTCGAACGCGCTGGCCCTCGCCGCCGGCGCAGAGCGGATCGCCGTGTACAAATTCTTCGACGACGCCGGGCCGCCGCCTGGCGGCGAGTCGTACGGTCTCTTCCGCCCGGACGGTTCGGCGCGGCCAGCGGCTGACGCTTTTCGCGTCGTGACCGCGTATTTTTCGGGCGTGCGGCAGACGACGTACCAACAACGCCCCGCCTATTGGCTGGTCACGCTCAATCGGCGCGCGGCCATCACCCGCATCGTTTGGGCGCGCACGGCGGACGAGGTGACGCTGTTACTGCGCGCCACGCCGAACATGGCCGGCGTTGAGTTATACAACCATCGCGGCGAATCCAGCCCCGTCGAATCGGATCGAAAAGGCTACTACCGCCTCACTCTGCCCGCCGCCGTGTGCGACGACGTCAACGGCTGTGTCGTCGGCGGCTCGCCGTGGATCGTGGTGGAAACATTAGGCGCTGCCGCAGCAGAAACGAAGCCGCCGCGAGAGTCAAGCACGGGGACGCGATAGCCCCACCCATTACAGCGCACGGAGCGCAAAATCTCCTGATCTTGTCCGAAGTCTGGAGGCTTCGGACTCCTTCCCCCCAGTTGACAGACGGAGTTTTAGTGCTACGATTGGTGTAC
>CAYYCF010000307.1:1437-3260 GCA_964470235.1 uncultured Anaerolineales bacterium
GCAAGGGCAGCTCACCTACCGCGTCACCGACCCCAAGCTCGTCGCCTCTCTGCTCAACTATACCGTTGACGGCGCGGTGGATCGCTATGCGTCGCAAGACCCGGAGAAACTGCCGCAACGCTTGGTGAACTTGGCGCAAGTGCTGGTGCGCGCCGAAGTGCAGACGCGCTCGATGCGCGACGCCACCCGCGCATCCGACGAGATCGCAGCGGCGGTGTTGAAGAAGCTGACCGAGAGCGCGCCGCTGGCCGCGCTGGGAGTCGAAGTGCTGACACTGGCCATTCTGGCCATTAAGCCCACGCCGGAGATCGCCCGCGCGCTGGAGGCCGAGGCCCGCGAGTCGCTTCTGCGCCAGGCCGACAACGCCATTTACGACCGCCGCAATTCTGCCGTCGAGCAGGAACGCCGCATCAAAGAAAACGAACTCAACACCGAGATCGCCGTGGAAGAGAAACAACGGCAGATCCGGGAAACGAAAGTGGAAGCTGATCTGGCGGTGGAGGCCAAGGAGCAGCAAATCCGCGAGGCCAAGTTGAACGGCCAGATCAAGCTAGAAGAGGAGCGCAAGCAGTTGGTGGCCGCCCGCGCCGAGAACGCCCGCGCCGAAGCCGACGCGGCATCGTACGCGGTGGACGCCGCCCTGCGCCCGGTGCGCGACCTAGACCCGAACGTGCTGCAAATGCTGGCGGTGCAAACTGCCGACCCGCGCTTGATGGTGAGCATGGCGCTCAAAGAGATCGCGCAGAACGCGGGGAAGATCGGCAACTTGAACATCTCGCCGGAGTTGTTGGAAACGTTGATGAGGAAAGAGTAAGACGACGGGAACCGCGAAGCCGCCAAGAACGCGAAGAAGAAAGAGATAAAACTTTGCGCCCTTCGCGTCTTCGCGGTGAAATGCAGGCTGGATAATCAGGCCACATGGACTACGAAAAGATCGTCCTCGTCACCCGCAAAACTCGCCTCGAGGGGTTGATCGAGCGTTTCAACACCAAAGCGCAGGCGGAGTTTTACATCACGCACAGCGGCGGGGATTTTGGTCTATTCGAGCGCGAGCACGAAACGTATCACGCCGCGTTCGACGAACTGCGGCGCGGCTTGCAAGGCCTGGCCAAATTGCAGATCATCGAGCGCGGCTTTTTGCCCAACTTCATTTTTGCCGAAAATGATCTCGTGGTGACCATCGGCATTGATGGACTGGTGGTAAACACGGCCAAGTATCTCAACGGGCAGCCGTTGGTGGCCGTCAACCCCGATCCGGCGCACATTGACGGCATCCTGCTCCCCTTCGACGTGGCCGGCGCGCCGGCCGTCGTCCGCCAGGCGTTGAACGATCAGATGACGGCGCGGCTGATCACGATGGCCGAAGCCACGCTGAACGACGGGCAAAAGCTGTTGGCCTTCAACGATTTCTTCGTCGGCGTGCGCACGCACATTTCGGCGCGGTACACGATCCGCTTCGGCGCAAGCGAGGAGCATCACTCCTCCAGCGGCATCATCGTCTCGACCGGCGTCGGCTCGACGGGCTGGCTCAGCAGTCTGTTCAACATGGCGGACGGCATGGCGGCGCGCTTCGCCGAGTCAGGCGCACGGCTGGAACGGCCGGCGTTGAATTGGGAAGCGGATCAGTTGGTGTTCGTGGTGCGCGAGCCGTTTGTCAGCAAAACGTCGGGCGCGGAGATGGTGTGCGGAAAGATCACGCCCGAGTGGCCGCTCGTCGTCAAATCCGAGATGGCGGAGAACGGCGTGATCTTCAGCGACGGCGTGGAGGCCGATTTTCTGGCGTTCAATGCCGGCGCGACGGCGACGATAGGGCTGGCGGAGAA
>CAYYCF010000308.1:0-3255 GCA_964470235.1 uncultured Anaerolineales bacterium
GTATGGGATGGGGCGATTATATTACAGGATGAGTAGGGCAACACGGGCAGAAAAAAGATCGGGACGAGGGTCGGCGTCCGGGCGGATTAGAAAACCCGTAACTGCTCACCGCTCTGCCGCGCCGACTGCCGCTCGCAAGTACAACAGCCAGCCGTCTACCGTTTCGTAACCTTTGAGCGTTGATTGAATGGTGAGGCCGCACTGCGCGGCGCGAAGAGTGGCGGCGGGCAAATCGTCGTCAACGGCGGGCCACAGAGCGAGTAGGGCATCTCCGGCGAATTTGACGATCTCGCCGCCGTCGGCGTTGATGAGATCGATCAGCCGCCCGAAGTAATGGTTGAGCAAGCGCGTGAGTTCTTCCGCGCCGGAGGGGCCGCGCTGGGCGAGCCGTTCGGCGAGCCGGGTAAAGCCGGTGATGTCGGCGAAGAGGGTAGCGACGGGGAAGCGGTCGCCGACAGGCGCGGTAGGCAACGCCGCATCCTCGGCCAGTCGGCGCGTGATGAGCGCCGGAACGTAACTGGCGAGGGTGTCGAGGAGTTCAGGCATATATCTTCGTCAACGGATGGAACGGATGGAACGGATAAAACAAGAAATATCCGATGCATCCGTTTCATCCGTTGATGGCAACTCCGGCGCGCATTCGATCTTCCCTGCGGTTTAGCGGATGATATTTTATTCCGAACCTTCTTTCGCCACTTGCAACCGGCACCATGCGTACAGCGCGTCGTACACTTCAAACTGGTGCGCCAAATTTTCTTCGTCGTCGGGGAAGCGCAAACTATAGCCGCTGGCGATGGCCTCCAGTCCGCGTGCGAGCGGGTCTTTGTCAATGTCTTCGGCCACGTCGGCGGCGTGAACGATCTTTGCCAGACGAACCAGCCCCGGCTCGGCCAGACCGTATTTGAGCAGGATCGATTCAAAAGAACAGCGGCCTTCGTGGTGGCCAAGTTCCACGCCGGGCGCGTCAAACGGAATGGCGCCGGTCTCTGCCGCGACGGCGTCTATTCGATTCTTTGGCGCGAAGAGGAATTCGGCCTCGTTGTCAACGAAGCGCGAGATCAGCCAGGGGCAGGCCACGCGATCAACGTGAACGTGGGAGCGAGTGAGCCATTTCATGTCTGTGATCCTTTTTCACCTTCCGGTTTAATCGCTTTGAAATTGAAATACAACGCAAGATCATACACGATCTTGAGCGCGCCGCCGATGAAAAACGGTGCGCCCAGATTCGCCAGTTGAAGCGCGAACCCGGCAATAGCCGGGCCGAGGGCTTGGGCAATGGTGCGCGCCATCGTGGTCAGGCCGGCAGCCTTCGTGCGATCTTCGGGCGGCACGACGGCCACCACGTACGATCCACGCGCCGGCACGTCCATCTGCGCCAGCACGTGCCGCGCCAGCAAGCAGGCAATGGCCGACGGCAGAGTCGGCATAAACGGGATGAGCATGAGCAGGATGTTCGACGGCAGGTGCGTGAACACCATGGTGTTGATCAGACCGATCCGGTCGGCGAGGGCAACCGCGATTTGATAGGAAACGGCTTTGATTAAGTTGACCGCGAAGAACACCGGCCCGAGGGTTTCGCTCCCGGCGCCGAACTTAAGCGCGAACCAATACGCGACCAGGCTCTGCACCACAAAGCCACCGGCGAAGGCGTCAAGGGCGAAGAGGGTTGAAAGCTTAAAAATAGTTTGGCGGGTAGGAGCGGGTTGCACCCGCGATGGTTGCGCCCGCGATGGTTGCACCAGCGATGGTCTGGGGAATGCCTCGACAACGGGCGAGAGTTGGCTCAAACACAACAACGACAAACCCGCCAGCGCCGAATACGCGATGAACATGGCTCGATACGCCATCAGCGAGTCCATTCCAAACGCGCGCTGAAGCAAGGCGTGCGCGCCAGCGGCCAACGCGCCCAGGGCGACGGCCAGAGCGCTGGCGGTGTTGTACCAGCCGAATAGTTTGTTGCGATTTTCCGTGGTGGTTGTTTGCGGCAGAATGGCCTGCTCAAGGGATTCGAACGGTCCCACTTCGCCGGAGGTGGCGCTGATCGTTCCGGTGAGCGCGGCGGCCATCAACAGCCAGATGTTTTGCGCGAAACCGAACGCCAGGCCGCTGGCGATCATGAGCAGAGTGCTGAGGATCAGAGTCCGTTTGCGCCCGAGGCGGTCGGCGCGGGCTGCCATCAAGCCGGTGAGCAGCGCCGAGCCGAGGAGGGCGGTCGTGAGGATCAGGCCGACGGTGCGGGCGTCGTACCCGGCTTCGCTCAGATACAGCCCCAGCACCACGCCGAGCAGGCCGTAACCAAAAGTGCGGATTGTTTTGGCGGCGAGCAGCAGCCAACCATCCCGGCTCAGCCAACTCATTTAAAAGCATCCGCAGATGTCGCAGATAGACACAGATACTAAAGAACATTCTGCGATCATCTGCGAAATCTGTGGATGACTAAACCGCCAACTGCATCACTTCTTTTTCGTATTGTGTGAGTTGTTCAGCCTGATCGTGCAGGATGCGGACGGCGGGGGTGACGCCGGTGCCGGCTTGTTCCGGCTTGAGGGATTGCAGGCGAAGCACTTCGGCCAGCACGCCGTCCAATTCGGCGGCCAGCCCGGAAAGTTGCGTCTCCACGCGTTCCGAGAGGGAGGCGATGGCTTGTAATGCCGTGAGGCGCGCTCGGGTAGAGCGTTTCGTTTCTTCGTATTCTTGTTTCACGCGCGGGTCGGTAGTCTCGGCAATGCGGGCGTCAATGCGCGCCAGCTCGATCTCGAAGTTGGTCGCGCCCGCGCGCACGGCGCGGTAATTCTCCAGCGCGGTCATGCGTGAGCACAACGAGTACGCCTGATCCACCACCCGGTCCATCTCGTCGCGGATAGGCAGGAGGGCGCGCTGCATGCCCGAACTTGAAGAGGACAGCGAACCGACGAGTGAAACCTGCGCCCGTTCGATGCGGTTGAACTGTGCTTGAAACCGCGAAGCCACCGCCGCGCGGCTTTTCATCTCTTGAGCCAATCGTGTGTTGGGGTCGGTGGCGACGCGAACGACCATCACGATCCACAACAGCACGCCGAGCGGAAACAGCCACCAGGCCGAACACAATCCGGCGGCGGCGGACACGACCAGCATGGAAATGTCGAGTGGGTTGAAGAGGGCGGTGAGGATAGAGCGCATATTATTGCTCCGCCGAAATCGAATTGTAAATACTCTCGATGCTTGCCGGATCGCCGGTGAATGATTTGCCATTGGTGCGGTTGGCGATCCTGAGCA
>CAYYCF010000309.1:0-3250 GCA_964470235.1 uncultured Anaerolineales bacterium
ATCGTCTCGCTGTCGTTCGTGATGCGGCTCATCAAGTCGCCCGCCTCGTGCTCGGCGTAGTAACTGAGCGGCAGAGCGTGCAAATGCTCGAACACTTCCAGGCGCAGAGCGCGCAGAACGTGTTGCCCGGCCCAACTCATCGAGAAGAACGTGAGTCCGGTTAGCAGTGAGCTGGTGACGTACAGAATAACGATCAACACGATCATGCGGCCAAGTCCGGCCAGGCGATCGTCGGTGGTCAGGCCGGCGGTCTCCGCCGAGGGAGCCGGGAAACCGCCGGCCGTGAATGCGGCTTTGATCACCGTTTGCGTGAAGCCGCTCGGATCGCGCCCCTGCGTCAACCAACAATTGGACTGGGAGGCCGTTGACGCGCCGGAGACGCCCGGAAAACTTCCGAAGGCGCTGGCCGCCGTGGGCGCGAGATAGCAATCCACCAACTGCCCGGTCAGCTCCGGCGTGGTCACCTGCGCCCAGGTGGAAACGACCACCAGCATGACCGTCGCCAGCAGAGCCGGCCAGAACGGGCCGAAGTGCTGCCCCAAACGAGCCAGCGTTGCGCCAGTGCTTTTGGGCTTGAGAGTTTCTGTATTAAGGATATTGCGAGGGCCGTGAGGACCACCTAGCATGGTATGTTTCCTTCATGTATCAAGTAGACGAGTAGACAAGTAGACAAGTAAATAAGACTACGCGCTCACCTGTGTACCTGCATACATGTCTACCTGTGTACTGGCTTCTTCCACATGCGCGTCCGCCACCAATTGCGAGTTGTAAATCTCGGCGTAAATGGCGCTGTCTTCCATCAAGTCGGCGTGTTTGCCGCGGGCCACGATCTCGCCTTTGTCCAGCACGAGAATCTGGTCGGCGTTCATCACGGTGCTGATGCGTTGGGCGATGACGAACGACGTGCGGCCCTTCATCAATTCGTCCAGCGCCTCCTGAATGTGCGACTCGGTGGCCACGTCCACCGAACTGGTCGAGTCGTCCAAAATTAAGATGCGCGGATTAAGCAGCAGGGCGCGGGCAATGGCGATGCGCTGCTTCTGGCCGCCGCTCAGCGTGGCGCCGCGCTCGCCCACCGGCGTGTCGTATCCGTCAGGAAACGACAGGATGAAATCGTGCGCCTCCGCCGCCCTGGCCGCCGCGGCGATCTCGGCCATCGTCGCTTCGGGTTTGCCGAAGGCGATGTTGTCGCGGATCGTGCCGCTGAACAGCGTGGTCTCTTGCAGGACGATGCCGATCTGCGCGCGAAGCGAGTCGAGCGTCACGTCGCGCAAGTCGTGGCCGTCAATCGTGATCCGGCCTTCGGTCGGATCGTAGAAGCGCGGCAGCAGGTTGATGATGGTCGTTTTACCGGAACCGGTCGCCCCCAGCAGGGCCACCGTCTGGCCCGGCTCCGTATCAAAGCTCACTTTGTTCAATACCGGATCGCCAGTGCCGAAGTAGCGGAAGGTCACGTTCTCAAACCGGACGCGGCCTTTCACCTGCGGCAGCGTTCCGGCGCCGGGCTTGTCGGTCACGTCGCTCTTGGCGTCAAGAATCTCGTAGATGCGGGAGGCCGAGGCCGCGGCCTGCCCGAACTGGGTGATGATAAAGCCGAACTGGGCCACCGGGAAAAACAGGTAAATGAGATAGAGGCTGAACTCCTGCCACTCGCCGAGCGTCAGCGTCCCGGCAATGATCTGCTTGCCGCCCGCGAACAGCGTGGTCGCCTGCCCCAGATTGGCGATCAAGAAGACCAACGGGAAAAGAAAAGTCATCAACCGCGCAATGAGCAACTGCTGCTCCATCAGATTGTCCGCCGCCGCCTTGAACTTAACCTGCTCGCTCTTTTCACGGGTGAAGGATTTGACGACCTTGATGCCGGCCAAGTTTTCTTGCAGGATGGTGTTGAGCGCCGAAAGCTTCTGTTGAACGCGGCTGAACAATGGCTGGGCAATGGTGCCGAAGAACATGAACAGGATCAGCGCCGCAGGCAGAATCCAGATTGTCACCAGCGCCATCTGCGCGTTGGTGGTGAACAGGATAATGAGCGTGCCAGTGAGCAGGAGAACCGCGCCCACTAAATGGAGCAGCCCCTGCCCGAGGAACAATCGGACTTTCTCCACGTCGTCGGTGGCGCGGATCATCAACTGCCCGGTCTGGTTGCGGTCATGATACGAAAACGACAGGCGTTGAATTTTGGCGTACAGATCGTTGCGCAGATCGAAGGCCACCGTCTGCGAGTTGCGCTCCGCCCAATACGCCTGCAAGAAGGCGAACAGTCCGCGCAGGGCCGCAAAAACGACGATGGCAATCGCGGCGCGAACCAACGCGGTGGGCGCGTCGGTCACCTCGGCGGTTAACTGCGCCACCAACTGAGTTTGTGTCCAGTCCGCCGGATATTTCAGAAATTCAAGAATCTTCGGCAGGGCTTGCGGCATGAAGGCCGACGGAATTTTGTCCACCGCCTCCAACACTTTGGCCGCAATCACGCCCGAGGTCACCGCATCCAAAATACTGCGCACCAGGCGCGGGACGGCCAACTGCGAGAGCGTGGCGACGATGAGGAACAAATAAGGCAGGATGGCCTGGCCGCGATAGCGCCCCAGATACTGTACGGCGCGGCCCATGGCCCGATTATTGTTGCCTCGTTGTTGGCGGCGGTCACGCCAGTTTGAGCTTTGCATGTTCAAAATCCTATTTGATCCACGAAGGCACACGAAGATGCAAGAATTTCTTAGTGCGCCTTCGTGTCCTTCGTGGATTCCGATTCGCGCGCCGCGGCGGTCAGGTTTGTGAGAGCGTCAATGATCGCTTCTTGTTGAGCGGAGGTGAAGGCGTCGGTCAACTCCTCCAGCCAGCGGCGGCGGGCTTCGATGCTTTGTTCGATCAACTTCCGGCCTTTGGCGCTGAGCGTGATCTGTTTCGCCCGGCGATCCGTGTGGTCCTCGGCGCGCGCCAACAAGCCGGACTGCACCAGCTTTTCGATCATCTGGCTGGCGGCGGCATTGGTCACGTCGAGATGTGCGCCGATATCCGAAACGCCGCAAGCGCCCTGATAGTACAGGCGCATCAGCGTGCTGATCTGCGGGTTGGAGAGGCCGGTGTCTTTGGTGAAGCGGAAGAAGTCGCGCATCGAGCGGCGCATGAACACCTCCGACCACTCGCGGACGACCAACGTGAATTTTTGGGAACGGGACATAGTTAAACAGCCTGAATAGTTAAGCGGGGTTGACTATATCACGGTTTGGGAGTTGGGGCGCTAGACGTT
>CAYYCF010000310.1:0-1229 GCA_964470235.1 uncultured Anaerolineales bacterium
CAAACACGCATGATTGACTTCATCAACTTTGAAGTGGACCGCATGAGCATGGCCAGTTCGGTGGAAGCCCGCCCGCCGTTCCTCGATCATCAACTCTGGGAGTTTTGCGCGAAACTGCCGCCCGAGTGCAAACTCAGCCCGAACGGAAATAAGCTGTTATTGCGCGCCGGAATGCGCGGGCGATTGCCGGAAAAGGTTTTGACGCAACCCAAGCGCGGCCTGGCCGCGCCGCACGCGCGGTGGTGGCGCGCCGCGCGTTTGCCCGCCTGGGCGGAGGAGGCCTTGCACCCCTCCGCGCTAACCGAAACCGGCTATTTCAATAGCGGCGAAGTGGCGCGTCTGCGGGCGCTTCATCAATCCGGCAAAGCAGACACGTCACGCTTGCTCACCGGCGTGCTGACGACTCAACTGTGGCATCAGGAGTTCGTCTGTTGAGAGTAGCCGCCTACAACCTTTGCTTCGGTGGAGCCGATCGCCTCGAAGCCATTGTCACCGTGCTCAACGCGCTCGACGCCGACGTGATTGCCCTCACGGAGGCCGACGACCGGCGCGTCGTCGAGGCATTGGCCGGACGCTTGAGTCTCCATCACGTTTGGGCCGAGGGCAGTGGCGATCGTCACATTGCTACCCTCTCGCGTTACCCTATTGTCGAGTGGCACATTTACAACAAACCGCCGCTGACGCAAGCCGTGTTAGAGACTAAGTTAGGTGAATTCTCCATCTTCAACACCCACCTCCTCCCTCACCTTCTCCTCCCGTTTGAAATTCGCCGTTGGCAGGCCTTGGGCAAATTGCTCGAAATTATCCGCGAGCGAAAACCTGGGCGGCATTTGATCGTGGGCGACCTCAACACGATTGCGCCTGGCGACCGTGTGTTACAGCGAGCCAATCCGCCGCGTATGAGGCGAGCGATGATGCTGCAGTTCGGTTTTGTTTTTCATATAGCAATAGCGCGACTGCTCGACGCCGGTTACGTGGATTGCTTTCGCGCTCTGCACCCGGGCGAAGACGGCTTTACCTGGATGCCCGGCAACCCGACCACGCGCTATGATTACATTTTCGCCGATCCGGTTTTTGCCCGCGCCCTGCGCGTTTGCCGGGTGATGGATGACCTTGAGGCAACGATTGTCGCGTCGGATCATTTTCCATTATTGGCCGAATTCGATGTTTGAGTTTGGGGGTATGGGGGTGTGGGAGTTACGCTCATACTCCCACACCCCCATACCCCC